>NZ_JBLZFX010000045.1:0-47500 GCF_050753345.1 Alkalinema pantanalense CENA528
ACCCAGGCTTGGTACACTGAACGTAATCAATTGCAAAAGGCAGTAGATTGGCAGTTTACTACTGCCGATGCTCGGATTCGACTGAAGCGCCTCTATCCACAAATTGAAAACTGACAGTCCACTAGATTGCCGGATACTCCAGCGCCCTAAAGATTGGGAATCCTTCGATCGGGTAGGAGTTTCTAATAAATAAACATCAACATACAGTTGATCGATATCAATCAGGGTCTGATTGAGTAAGCGAATTTTGCTGTATTGCGACAAGATTTTATCGCGACAGTGTTGCTGAATTCTTGAAAACGAAAATGTTATGCCAGTGGATAGGCTTGCATCTAAATCACCTCGTTGCTGAGTACCAGATGGGGATAAACGCAGAGGCGACGGATGAGTTCGCTCAGTTACAGATTCCCACTGAATATTCAGCACTGTGCATAAACTTACAAAGCTGCCATAGTCTATCTGCTTTTCCGCTTGAAACCGATTAGCGATCGCAACATTCACCGATGCCGCTTCGGCTAATTGATAGATCGTCCACTGTTTTTGTCTAAGCTGTCGTTCAACCTCCTTGTGACCCTGGGGTGTGAGACTCAAAGAATGATGAAGTTGCTGCATGGGAAGGCCAGAAACAGGTGTTACCAAATTACCGCATCTTGGCTCCTGAGGAACAATCTACTCGAGTTCTCCATCTTGCTGAGGAACCTAAAAAAACAAGATTTCAACAACTTATCGCTATTTTTAGGAAATTTTCAGGACTTATGCCATTGCACGATCTTTCCAGCTTTCAGCCCCTGAGAAAGTATCCTAAACCCCTAGAGCGGTAGCCAATTGATGTAACGCACTTGACATTAATCCCAATCCCCAAGGGATTCAGCGGCTTTAGGCACACGGGGACGGGCATTAGGATACTTGGACTTACCCGGTAGCGATTTGTCAGGAACAGCCTTCAGCTGCGTGGGTTTCTTCACCGCATCCCCATCGCTATAGCGCCGCTTAGACACGCCTTCCTCACTAGTATCTTCGGCAATCACTTCATACAGTGTGGCTATCTTCGTGGGATCATTCCCCTTGCGCAAAATTCGACCCAGGCGCTGAATGTGTTCCCGCGTTGACCCCGTCCCGGAGAGCACGATCGCCACACTGGCTTCTGGCACATCGACCCCTTCATTCAATACCCGCGACGCCACCAAGGTACGATAGTCCCCAGCTTTGAATTTCTGCAAAATATCATGGCGTTCCTTCACCGGGGTTTGGTGGGTAATCGCCGGAATTAAAAAGTCCTGGGAAATGCGATAAACCGTGGCATTATCGTCGGTAAAAATTAAAGTGCGATCGGGGGAATGGTTGGCAAGTAAATCGCCCAAGACCCGGAGCTTACCTTCGGTTCCAAAGGAGATCGACCTCGCTTCCCGATGGGCCAACATAGCGCGACGTCCAGCCTTCGATCGGGCACTGGCTTGGACAAAGCGTTGCCAGCCCTGCAAACTGCCGAGAATAATTTTAGATTGTTGGAGAAATTCATTACGGATTTGCATTAATTCATCGTAGCGATCGCGTTCTTTTTGGGAAAGGGTCACTCGAATTTGCACCAGTTCATAATTCGCCAGCGTTGTCCCAGACAATTCCTCAGCAGTTTTGCGATAGACTTCTTCTCCCACGAGAATTTTCAAATCTTCGTGTTTGCCGTCGCTGCGTTCTGGTGTAGCTGACAGTCCTAACCGAAAGGGCGCGATCGAATATTCGGCTACGACTCGACTGAAATCGGTCGGTAAGTGGTGGCATTCATCAAAAATCAGCAGGGCGTATTGATTGCCCAAGGTTTCTGCGTGGATGGCGGCGCTGTCGTAGGTGGAGACGAGGATAGGTGTGCGATCTCGGGAACCCCCTCCCAATAGACCAATTTCTACGTCGGGAAAGGCCGCTAACAAATGGGCATACCATTGATGCATCAAATCGAGCGTCGGCACCATGATCAGCGTGCTGCGTTGGGTCGCTTCCATAGCCATTTGGGCCAAATACGTTTTGCCTGCTGCGGTGGGGAGTACCACAACTCCCGCTTTGCCCTGGGTTTTCCAAGCTTCTAGGGCTTCGGTTTGGTGGGGATAGGGCGATCGCTGAAAACTGGGTAATAGGTCTAGTTCTTGATAGGCACGGGCATGGTCATTAATTTCCGTCCCTTCACGGCGCAGCGCTAGGATTAAGTCACGGTACTGCATGGCCGGAATCCGAAATTTCTCAATGCGATCGTCCCAGGTGGCAAATTCCACCCAGGCTTTGCCCCGAGGCGGTGGATGGAGAATCAAGGTTCCCCGATCGTAGGTTAAATTAGGAATCCGAGGCATATCGCAGCCGGAGAGCATCCTCTGGCATTATAGCGGCTTGGCCTATTCTCTCAACCCCCCTCTCCTAATTGGGAAAAGCTGATCCTGGGTGTGCTTGATCGTTTCTAGGAGTCTATTGCGGAATGCTGTGTGAAATGCCCGATCGAACAATTCGGCTCCGTGCCCTACTGTGCCATGGAGTAACGTTGCTTTGGATGCCATTGGCGATTGGGTTGGTGGCGCTGGCAGCGCACTGGCAATTGACCCAAATTATGTTTATGGCAAGTTTATCGTTAGCTACGGATGGAGGCCATTCACCCAGTTTTGCGGTAACAGTTTGGCTTGCGGCAGGAGTTGCATTCTCCCAAATATTCTGTTTATCGCTGCCATTGATGATTTGGGCCGGTTGCCGGAAATTTCATGGGTTGATTCATCGAAGTAGTCAATCAGCATTTAATTTTCAGTTGTCAAGCTTGCTGTATTTACTACTGATTTTAGGATTGGTAGCAGGCTACGATCGCGCGGGAACGGTGGAGACCGATCGGGATTGGGCCAGTTGGCTGATCCCGCTAGTGATTGGAGTTTTAGCATTTTGGAATGGGATGTTTAGTGTGATTGGGATGGTGCGAGCTTGGCGGGGGAAATTGACCCGCTATCCATTCGCCATTCCATTTATTCGATGACTGGTTTTAAGGGTTCTATCCTACTTAAAGTCGCCACTGTCCCACAGGTTGTAGAGTCGGTATCCCAAAAATCCCAAAAATCTACCCCCGATCCTGCCCCAAATCAAACTCCGCCTGACCACTCTTAATCTGGAGCTTGGCATTAAACTGCTTCTTAAATGCCACCTGCCAATTCTGAATATCTGTCCCCTGCCGAGGCACCCGCGTCGAAATCACAAAACAGAGCTTCCTGAAGCGCTTCGGATCTTCGGAAATTAGACCGATCGTACTTTTCAACTGTTCCACTGCATGGGCCACATCATTCCCCTTCAGTTCCACATAAATTTCCACCTCCCGATCGGGCAGCAACGCAAAATCACAGCGCAGTGTCTTACTATCACACACTACGCACCCATCCACCTTAATTTTCAGAATCTCAACCTGAGCCGTATTAATAAACGTGATCTGACTTCTCTTTTCCCTAAAAACAATGCGCTTATCCTGGGTCAATTCCTGACAGCGATCTGGAATATTTTTCATACTGCGCTTAAACCAGATCTAACAACCGATCGAATTCGATCGCCAACTCATTCGATACTGAATCAATCACCGCCGCATCGATCAACCCCGTCTCCGCAGAAATGATACTCCTCGCCGTCCCATTTTCCACCACATAGGCCGCCAAATCCCCCTGTACTAAAGCCTTATAGCGCGGCACCACTTGTGCCAACTGCCGCTCCATCTCTCCCTCTGCCTCACCATAGAGGATCCCTGCTTGCAGCAAATTATTCAACGCCGTCAGCACGTAGGGACTATGGGTCGTAATAAAAAATTGCAGATAATTCCTGCGGTAATTAAACACCGTCGCAATCAACTCAACAATGCTGCGCTGCGCCCTAGGGAACAAATGCGCTTCCGGCTCCTCAATGTACACCGTCTGCCCCGACTTTGCCGTCGCCATAGCGGGCAACGCCGCCAACACGATCGTCAGCGGCAAAGTTTCCTGCTGCCCAGAGGACGAATTCGCCACATTAATCCGCCGCCCATCCTCACTTTCAAAAAAATCCTTCTGCCGTTCACGCACATGCTTTCCACACAGCGACGCCTCAATCAACCGCCGAATCTCTGCTTCAATCTCAGCATTGTCTCCTTCCGCTCTGCCCCTCTCCCCGAGGCGGGCATCCTTAAGGTTTTCATAGATTGCCCCAAACTCCCGCAAAAACGGGTCTAGCGAGTTATTGCTTGACAAAAAAGAAAAAATATTAACCTGCAAAATAGCAAAAAACGCTCGCCCCGCTGGAATCAAAAGCTGAGAAAACCCAACTTCTTCACCAATGACTTTAGGTAGAGAGCCTAACCAAGAGCGCTTTAAAAACGAACGATTCAGTGCCGGTCTTGCCCAAACCTCTAACACCTCAGAAGGCAGTTGACTATTTACACGTTCTGCTGCTCGATCCACCGTCTTCCTTAGAGCCGTAAACCCCGCTGAAAAAACGTCTGAATACTTCAGGGAAAAAGTCTCTTCCCCAAACTGACAACCATTAATTTCGATAAAAATAGGTGAGATTTCATACCGAATATAAAATGCCTCTTTTCCCCAAGACTCCGGCGGAAAATACGCCTCAAATACTCCCCGATAATGAGCATCAACCTCTTCCTGAGTCTGATTAATTTCGGCGGCCAAGAAATACTGCTCAATCAACCGCTTGAAGTAAAACAGCAATTTTGCACAAATGCTCTTACCACTTGCCTGGGGGCCAATCAGAACATTGATTCGCTTCACCTCAATCTCTAGGTTCTGAATACCTGCAAAATTTCTAACGAGTAATCTTTCAGTCATAACCTCAACCTAGGCACGGCAAGGATTCCATCCAAGAATGCTAGTGTCCCCACCGATCCTAGCATTCTGACGGAAACCCCAACCTTAACCCACGATCGACGAACTCAGCGGAAAACTCAGCTCCGGTGCAATCTTTGCCTGTGCAAGGCTCAACGCTGCTAGCGTCCCACACAACAACAATCGATCGCCCTCTAGCACGTCCACTGTGCCCACTGGCCCCTGGAAAAATTTACCCTCCCGCCGAATCGCCTGAATCTGTACCCCCTCCAACGCCAACTCATCAATACACAGCCCCGCGATCGGACTTTTCTCCGGTACTCGCAACCACTGGCAGGAATTGCCCTGGGACGGAATCGCGGCCTCCCCCCTCACCAATGCCTCAAACGCCTTCATCTCCTCCACGTCGCCCACCAACAAGACCCGATCGCCCTGCTCCAACGTCACTTCCCCTGTTGGATAATCGATTTCTATGCCGCCTGCCCGCCGGATCGCCATCAACGTTACCCCCGTCAGCCGCCACACATCCGTTTCTTGCAACGTCATCCCTAAGAGCGGCGAATCATCCGGCATGTGATACCACTTGTTATTCAAATCACTTGTTGCTGCTTTTAGCTCCCGTGATACTTCATCCGACGACAGCAAAGGCCGAAACTCCAAATACCGCGCATTGCGAATTGTCTGGATCCGACTTTGAACTAAACTGCTCGTCACGCCCATCCCCGTCCACAGGTGTGCCGAAATTTCTAAACTTGCCTCAAACTCCGGTTGCACCACCTCCCGTGCTCCCAGTTGATACAGCATCTCAATATCCTTCGGTTGGTTGGCCCGCACTACCACATCCAAATCCGGCGCAATCTCCAACGTCCGCTTTAACGCCAACCGTGTACTCATTGGATCCGGCAATGCGATCGCCATACTGCGTGCCTCTGACACCCCTGCCTTCTCCAGGACATGTAAACTTGCTGCATTGCCGTAAATGTAGGGAATCCCCATCTCTCGCAACTGCTGAATTCGGCTTTCAGACTGCTCCACCACCACCACCGGGCAATTTTGCTGCTGCAATAGCTTCACTAAATTGCGCCCTGTCCAGCCATAGCCACAGATCACCACATGGCTTTTTTGAGGCAGGTCATCGGAGTTTTCCATGGGCCCATCGGCCTTTAGCAAATACTTTGCTAGCCCCGGTATCGCCTCCGCCCAGGCAAACAACTGAGGCACCGCCCGCAGGATAAACGGCGTCACCACCAACGTCACCGCCGTTGTACCTAAAATCAACAAATACACCCGCCGCGATACGAGCCCCAGCGCCTGCCCCTCACTCGCCAAGACGAAGGAAAATTCCCCAATTTGGGCCAGCCCTAAACCACTGATCAACGCCGTCTTCAAGTCATAGCCAAAAACCTTGACCAGCGGCGTCACAATCAGGAACTTCCCCACCAGAACCAACGCCACCAGCCCCAGAATCAGCTCCAGGTTATTCCACAAAAACACTGGGTCGATCAGCATCCCGATCGAGGCAAAAAACAACGACGCAAAAATATCCCGGATCGGCTCCACATAGGTCAGGGTTTGATCGGCATACTCCACCTCAGAGATCATCAACCCCGCCACAAATGCCCCCATCTCGATCGACAGGCCCAACTGTTCCGTCAGCAGCGCAATCCCCAAGCACAGTACGACCACACCCAGCAGAAACAGTTCTCGACTCTCCGTTTTGGCCAGCAGGCGCAGCAGGCGCGGAATCACCCAAATCCCGGCGGCCACTGCCCCCAGCGCAAACAACCCAGTCTGTACCAAGGCCCAGCCTATCGCTAGTCCAATTTCCTCCGCAGGCTTATCCAGCGCTGGCAGCACCGCCAGCATCAACCCCAAGGCCAAATCCTGCACCACCAGAATGCCGAGCATTACCTGCCCGTGGGCTGTCCCGGTCTCATTGCGCTCCATCAACGACTTCAGCACCACCGCCGTGGAAGACAGCGACAAAATCGCCCCGAGAAACACCCCCTGGGGCGGCGAAGTCACCCAGCCCATCAGCAACGAAGCCCCCGTGGTGACCAAAATCGTCAGGGCAATCTGCAAACCGCCCCCACCTAGACTGATCCACTTGACCTTCTGCAATTCTGAGAAGGAAAACTCTACTCCCAGGGCAAACAGCAAAAAGGCTGCTCCAAACTGTGCCAAGGTTTCGACCTGCACCAGTTCTTTAATTAGCCCTAACCCCGTTGGCCCTACGATGATGCCTGCTAGAAGATAGCCCAGCAAAACAGGCTGTCGCAGCAATGCTGCTAGCAACCCCCCCGCCGCCGCCGCCGCTAGGACGGTCACTAAATCCACAATTAGTCGAAAGTCTTCCTGCACAAGCTGCTCTCAGATGAGAAGAAATATTACAGTTGATTAACTTTCAGGATACTACAGGCCCATGGCTTCCTAGGGGATCGATCGGTCGGATTCCCCGATCGTGCTTGCCAAATCGTCATGCTTAACGGGTTTTAGGCCGATCGAGACTGAACGCTTTTGCCTCTCCTAGCCTTCTATTCTCAACGTTCGGTAGCCTTTGGGCTCCAAATTCCAAATTTAATGTGAGGTATTAAAAAATACAGGGCTAATCCTAGGCCAACCTCTAGGTATTTACTGTGACTGCCATCCTCGACAAGGGGGGATGGAACTTCGTAAAGGATGGCTATTCATCACACCCTGAAAAAAAAGTGAGAGATTCCTTGGAGAATCCTTAATTTCCCTGATACAACTGAGGGGAAAACATATATAAATTGTGTGGTGCATAATGGGTGTTGCTAGACCTCAATTCTGGGGCATGATGGATAAAACCCATCTCAACACGCCACGATCAAGCCAGTGGAAAGCGCTATGAGTATTGAGAAGATCGTCGAACAAGCCTTGCAGGATGGTTATCTGACTCCCGCCATGGAAGCGGAAGTCGGACGGATCTGTGATACGGCCTCAGAACTTTCGATCGAGGAATATATGTCCCTCGATCGTCTGATGGGTGCCCTTTTGACTGGAGAAGTCGTGGCCGTTCCCCGGAAGCAGTTCATCAATGTCATGGAAGAGTTGGTGCTGACAGAAGCGATCGCCCGCGTGGCCGAAATTGAGGCCACGAGCGAACGCACCCTCGACCTCGGGGATATTGCGGCCTATGCTCTCAACCGACTCCCCCCACTCTATGCCACCACGGAAGAAGGGGCCACATACCAACGCTCAAAGGCGAAGGAGGACTTATCTCCTCTGATCGCACAGTGTGTCAATGAAGCCATTGCCAAGAACCTGGATCGTCCTGAATTCTTCCCCGAGCGGCAGGCGATCGGGAAGAACAACAACAAGGATGAGATCCTGACCCAAGTGAGTTCTCTGTTGCAAGCCTATGCTCCCACTTTTGAAGCTGGGGCTAGATAGGCCAGCCAAGCAGGGGCTAGGTAGGAAAGGTTCGCTCAGCCAAGTTAGCTTAGTCAAGTGAACTCAGTAAGCGTCAAATTGGCGAAGTAAGTTGATAGATTAAATTTATAGATTAACGGTTAGTTCTATAGATTGAAATCTAATGGTCAAGGCAGATCAAGGCGGCCAGTAGGGTCGTTGCAACCGTAGGCGATCGAAATTGCAGTGGATCAATTTTGGGGTTAGGACAACTTCATTGTCTGCGGGCTATTCTGCTTGGCTGTTTATAACAGTTAACCCCTTGGAGCGCACGTACTTGCTCCGAGGGGTTGATTATTAGCAAATTGTCTCAATTTTCCTGGGTCAATTTTCCTGGGTCAATTGCGGGTGAGTCTCGGACTATACCTGCAAGACCTGCTTTGCTACTTCTAGGAAGTCCCGGCGCTCGTCATAGCCGTTATAGCCGCCGTTAATAGTCAGCGTAACGTTATCGAGGTCATCCTCGTCGGCCAAGCTATTGAGGCGTTCCCGGTCCCAGAACCACCCTGCACTCAAACAAGCCAAATCGGGATCCGCCAACCGAGTCGGATTCGCCAAAAGATCAATGCCTAAATCCTCTCCACAGCGACGGTAGTTATGGCGACCCGTCACTTGAATTAATCCCCGCCCCTTAAAGCGAACGCCATCGCCTTCCTGCACATTGCCTAAGTCTGTCCGACCTTCATAGTCCTCTCCAGAAGCTAGTTCTTCCAGGTAGTTGAAAGACCCGGATTCGTGGGCCACTTGGGCTAGAAAATGAGCTTGGCGCAATGGTGTATTGATCTCATAGGTCACCATTGTCTGCAACAGGTGGGGATGGAGCAACCGAACCTGCGCAGGATCAGCATAGGGTGCAATGTCCAGTAAGTTGTCGATCGACACGGGGGGAATCGCCACTTCTGGGAAAAATTCGGCATAGGGGGATTTACCCTCTGGGCGATCGTTGGCTCGCAACAACACCCGCAGGGTATCGTCCACTAGCCCATCCTGGGTTTGCGGCGTCTCTCCAGGGATGGCGACAATCCGTTGCTTCAGTAGATCGGCAGCTTTGCGGCGAGCATCGGTTAAGGCGAGATTTGGAAAAGTTCCGGCATAGGGAGGTCGGTTGGCTGGACGCTTGGGCAGATTATTGAGTACCCGCAACAGTTCATCGGCCTTAAAATCGCCAGTGACCAGTTCGGTCGTTTCAGTTTGAGTCAGCAAACTGGAAATTTTATCTGCAGCCTGTTTCCGCCAAATTTTAAGCTGAGTCGCAGAGGGCATAGTTCCGTTAGATCGATCAAGTTTAATAGAGCTTTCTTCCAATGTTGTCGAAAAAATAAAAGGTCTTCGACATCCGTAGCATTACTTCACTTGCTCGGGAACGTCTTCCGCAAAGGATGCTGCGTTGGTGATACTGGGGCCCTCAGGGAACGGTAGACAACTCACATCCCAGGTGGATGGCTAGATGGGGCAGTGGATAGATGAATCGGGGCAGTTATTTCTTCGCAACTCCCTAAGTTTGCAGCAGGGAAAGCTGACCATTGCGCACTTGTAGGATAGGTAAATCCGCCGATCGAATCAGGCTTTCATCGTGGGTCGTGACCAGAATCGTGATGCCAATTTGGTTGAGCCGCTTCAGGATATTTAAAATCTGTTGGGAGTTATCGGGATCGAGGTTACCCGTTGGCTCATCTGCCAGCAAAATCGGCGGTGTTCCGACGATCGCGCGGGCAATGCTAACCCTTTGTTGTTCGCCTCCGGATAGTTCTTCGGGAAACGATTGAGCCTTATGCTGGAGTCCTACCATCTTCAGTGCAGGGTGTAACCGCCGTTCCACCTCCGCACGGCCATAGCCCTGGGCCCACAGTACAAAGGCCACATTTTCTGCGACGGTCCGTCGGGAAATCAGCTTGTAGTCCTGGAAAACCACGCCAATGCGTCGCCGCAGCCTTGCCAAGCGATCGCCCCGCAGCGTATTCAAATCACAGCCATCGACTTGAACATTACCGATGCTGGCCCGTTCTTCCCCATACAGTAGTTTTAGCAGCGTGGATTTCCCCGATCCTGACGGCCCCGTTACCAAGTAGAAATCCCCTTTTTTGATATCCAAGTTGATCCCCATGAGGGCTTGGCTACCATTGCGATAGGTTTTACCAACGTTCCGCAGTTGAATAATGGTTTCTCGTGCTGCTTGCGGGGTAACAGATGCTTCCGTAGGGCTTTGGCACGATTCCCCAGTGGGTGGGTGGGTGGGTGGGTGTGGTGAATGTCCTCGCGCTGCCTCCGCGATCGGGTTCGCAGGACTGCCCTGGGGATTCACCAAACTCTGCGCCATACGTGACCAACTCCTTATCTGATATAGTTCCTATCGCAATTCATGGCTGACGGGGTTGCGTCCGGTCATTCGGTACACCAGCGATCGCCAAGCAAACTGCGGTAATGCTAACATCCGCTTCCAACGCCAGGGTTCCTGATACAGGCGATACACCCACTCTAGGTGATTGTCCCGTAGCCATGCTGGGGCGCGATCCTTGGTGCCTGCCCAAATGTCAAAGCTGCCGCCTACGCCAATCCAAATAGCCTCTGGACAGAGGTGACGGTGTTCTGCAATCCACAGTTCCTGACGCGGTACGCCTAGCCCGACGTAGATGATTCGCGGTTGTAGCGATCGTAATTGTTCCCGGAATGCGGCCATTTCTTCTCCCTGGAGGTAGCCATGCTGGCTGCCTGCGATCTGGAGTCCGGGCAGTTGGTGTTGCCAGGTGATTGCGGCCTGTTCCGCTACCGCAGGGGCACCGCCATAGAAAAAGACTGGATCGCCAGAGACGGCTGCATGGCGCAGGAGGGTTGCCGCGAGTTCAATGCCGGGGCAGCGCTGGGTGGTTTTGCCATAGAGCTTGAGGTATAGGACAATGCCTGCCCCATCGGGAATGACCAAATCTGCTTGATGAATGATTTTTGCCAAGGTCGAATTCTGCTCGGCCTGCATGGTCATTTCTGCGTTTAGCGTCACGACATGGCAGCCTTGGCGATGGCGCAGGCGATCGGCCAGCCAGTTGGCGTAGTTGGGTAGGAGATGCACGGGCAATCCGAGCACAGAAAAGCGATCGGGGTGCTTTTGTTGGGGGGAGTTGGACATATGCGGATCGGCTGCAACCATTGCCACACCTCTACAATGATTCCGTGGGAATTGAACGTGGGTAATCGAATGAGTGTTCCAGCAGTGGATCTGGATTCCGGATGATTCATCGACTAGGTAATAATCCTTAGTCGAAAATCGACCATCCAGGCAATGCATTGTAACCTAGGCCGTCGCCAAAAAAACGCTTGTTATGGGATTTTCATGGAGTTCTCTAGGCGGGGGATTTTTGGGGCTCTCTTTGGACTAGACAACTGGATAAGCTTGACTCAATGAGTTTGATCTAGTTCATCTTGAATTCTTCTGTTATCAGATTTTTACTGAAGTTTCGAGAGTGCTGATAAAGCAGTTGGCTTGTCTTTCACTGATTTTAAATAGTGCGTTGCTTTGAGCATTATTTGTGTAGTTATCCATTTGTTTATTCAAGTCATTATGTAAAGCTAAGTTTGTTACGGTGAATTGCTAGGAGCGTGCCAAAGCCTTCAATGGAGCCGCTGGTTTGAGCCAACGGAAAACTCCTGTACCCGAATCGCCACGGACTGCACATACCGCCTTCAATGGAGCCGCTGGTTTGAGCCAACGGAAAACAACGGCCTCAGCGCCGCCCGACAACAACCGCCCCGACCGCGCTTCAATGGAGCCGCTGGTTTGAGCCAACGGAAAACGATCGGCTAACGCTTGCTCGATTTCTGAGATCATCAATGCTTCAATGGAGCCGCTGGTTTGAGCCAACGGAAAACAACAAGTGGGGATGGTGTTGACCGAGCACGCCCTGCTTCAATGGAGCCGCTGGTTTGAGCCAACGGAAAACCCTGTAATGCGGTTGGCATTCAGGGTGAGAGGAGAGCCAAGCTTCAATGGAGCCGCTGGTTTGAGCCAACGGAAAACCTGATTTCTACGGGGGAATTGAGGTCGGGCATTGCGGAGAGCCAAGCTTCAATGGAGCCGCTGGTTTGAGCCAACGGAAAACATCGGTGGGATCGCGACAGCAGCGCGGTGGTACGCTGCTTCAATGGAGCCGCTGGTTTGAGCCAACGGAAAACGCGAGTAAGCGGTAGGAGCCGTCGCCTGGGACGATGCTTCAATGGAGCCGCTGGTTTGAGCCAACGGAAAACCAAGCCGCTAACCGCTCCGCTCAGTCCAAACTCGCTTCAATGGAGCCGCTGGTTTGAGCCAACGGAAAACAATCGACATAGAGCGTGCCAGCTCCGAAGTTATAGCTTCAATGGAGCCGCTGGTTTGAGCCAACGGAAAACAAAGGAGCTGAATACCAACGGGATAGCCCAACGGGCTTCAATGGAGCCGCTGGTTTGAGCCAACGGAAAACCAAAGTTAAAGTGAATTCCAAATCAGACGAAAACGCTTCAATGGAGCCGCTGGTTTGAGCCAACGGAAAACGTGATTGGGCTGTGCGTAGCGGCTACATCAAGGTCGGCTTCAATGGAGCCGCTGGTTTGAGCCAACGGAAAACGAAGTAATAAAGCAGTTTTTGGGTGAAAGAAATGTAGCTTCAATGGAGCCGCTGGTTTGAGCCAACGGAAAACAGGAATTACTTACCAGTGAGTTAGGGACGTTTACGCTTCAATGGAGCCGCTGGTTTGAGCCAACGGAAAACGTCTTACATTAGATCCACTCTTAGAATAATAAATTGGCTTCAATGGAGCCGCTGGTTTGAGCCAACGGAAAACTGTATCAACTTCTGATCCGTCGCTAGAAATCCTTTGGCTTCAATGGAGCCGCTGGTTTGAGCCAACGGAAAACTGGGAGAGTGGTGTTAATGGTCAGATTAATACATGGCTTCAATGGAGCCGCTGGTTTGAGCCAACGGAAAACACCCTTGGGCGTGGCCATGCTGTTCCATGCCTTCGGAGGGCTTCAATGGAGCCGCTGGTTTGAGCCAACGGAAAACATGGAGGTTTATTTATCGTTAGCTATCAGTGCGTTAGATGCTTCAATGGAGCCGCTGGTTTGAGCCAACGGAAAACCGGCGAGGACAACTATAAAGCCTTCACCGTTGATGAGAGGCTTCAATGGAGCCGCTGGTTTGAGCCAACGGAAAACGCTGGATTCCCCAGCCCAACAAGCCTCCATCGGGGCTTCAATGGAGCCGCTGGTTTGAGCCAACGGAAAACGATCGAGCTTCCTTGAAAATCACCTTAATCGTTCACGATCGCTTCAATGGAGCCGCTGGTTTGAGCCAACGGAAAACTGCCAACCCTCTGATACAGTTCCGCTTTATCCATTATTGAGCTTCAATGGAGCCGCTGGTTTGAGCCAACGGAAAACGGGTGTAGTACAGTTTACCGATTCCCTTGAAGGGGGCTTCAATGGAGCCGCTGGTTTGAGCCAACGGAAAACGATTCAGCCTCGCAGAAATCTTCAGTGCCCTCCTGGATGCTTCAATGGAGCCGCTGGTTTGAGCCAACGGAAAACCTAATGGGAGATCGATTTTCCACGTAAGCATATGTTGCTTCAATGGAGCCGCTGGTTTGAGCCAACGGAAAACGCTTGGATGGCGTTACTTTTACTGAGGCGTCACTGCTTCAATGGAGCCGCTGGTTTGAGCCAACGGAAAACGTGCCTCAAATCCTGTTAATCAATGGTGCTATTGAGGCAGGCTTCAATGGAGCCGCTGGTTTGAGCCAACGGAAAACTTTTTAGGCGTTGTTCATTACAAAGGGTAGCAACTGCTTCAATGGAGCCGCTGGTTTGAGCCAACGGAAAACTGAGATTCTGATAGAGGAGCGGATCAGGCTAGATTTGCTTCAATGGAGCCGCTGGTTTGAGCCAACGGAAAACGCCCGCGTAGTCTGCAATGAGTTGTTCAATGCCCTTCGCTTCAATGGAGCCG
The DNA here is from genome assembly GCF_050753345.1 of Alkalinema pantanalense CENA528. Lineage (NCBI taxonomy): Bacteria > Bacillati > Cyanobacteriota > Cyanophyceae > Leptolyngbyales > Leptolyngbyaceae > Alkalinema > Alkalinema pantanalense. The sequence goes on from NZ_JBLZFX010000045.1 coordinate 14,222, forward strand.
CTGGTTTGAGCCAACGGAAAACCAGACTATTCTTGAGTTGCCAGATCTAGATCATCAGCTTCAATGGAGCCGCTGGTTTGAGCCAACGGAAAACACCCTTGTTCCAGTCGATCGCGCGATCGATTGGATTACGAGCTTCAATGGAGCCGCTGGTTTGAGCCAACGGAAAACCAACGGCTCCACATACTTTAGCGGGAAACCTAATCGCTTCAATGGAGCCGCTGGTTTGAGCCAACGGAAAACCGGGATAGTGCGGGTTAGTGTCCGTTAGTTCGCTGCTTCAATGGAGCCGCTGGTTTGAGCCAACGGAAAACTTCGAACCCGATGGAATTCTTTACCCCGTCCTACCAAGATCGCTTCAATGGAGCCGCTGGTTTGAGCCAACGGAAAACGCGATCGCGCCCTCGCCGTACTCCTCAGTCAGTAGTTCTACGCTTCAATGGAGCCGCTGGTTTGAGCCAACGGAAAACGCCAGCATTGCTGACCCACTAGCCACCCCTTGAGTGAAATCGCTTCAATGGAGCCGCTGGTTTGAGCCAACGGAAAACGAAAGCCATTGATGGGTGCCGATGGGTGTTCCTTGATGCTTCAATGGAGCCGCTGGTTTGAGCCAACGGAAAACGCTCCAACGGGTGCGATTGTGGCCTCTCGCCTTGATGCTTCAATGGAGCCGCTGGTTTGAGCCAACGGAAAACTTTGGTTTCCTGCACCAATCGATCGAGCCATTCCGTGCTTCAATGGAGCCGCTGGTTTGAGCCAACGGAAAACGTCGAGCAACCTCACCCCGGTGCGGCGGCATTGAGCTTCAATGGAGCCGCTGGTTTGAGCCAACGGAAAACGCCGCTTAGGTGTCGTAAGGGCGATCGCTCGGTGGTGCTTCAATGGAGCCGCTGGTTTGAGCCAACGGAAAACACGGACACAGCTATGCGATTTTGAAGGATTGCAATTATGGGCTTCAATGGAGCCGCTGGTTTGAGCCAACGGAAAACGCTGTCAGGATTTCCGTCGTGTTCCGGCTGCCAATCACGCTTCAATGGAGCCGCTGGTTTGAGCCAACGGAAAACCATATCCAGATCGGAGTTTCTTCGAGTTTTTGCGCCCAGGGAGCTTCAATGGAGCCGCTGGTTTGAGCCAACGGAAAACCTGCCATTATGCAGATTCAGCCTGCACTTCACGCAGGGCTTCGCTTCAATGGAGCCGCTGGTTTGAGCCAACGGAAAACGCTCACTTAGCCTTGCATAACAAGGTATTCAGCTTTGATGCTTCAATGGAGCCGCTGGTTTGAGCCAACGGAAAACCCGGGGGCAGGGCTAAGCCTCCAGCTCAATCAGCTGCTTCAATGGAGCCGCTGGTTTGAGCCAACGGAAAACCTGGCAACTTTGCCGACAACGCTGGACGCTTTATCGCTTCAATGGAGCCGCTGGTTTGAGCCAACGGAAAACTTGAATTTGAAGAAACTGTACTCCGATCGTTGGAGCAGATGCTTCAATGGAGCCGCTGGTTTGAGCCAACGGAAAACCTCCAGACAAAACTCGATAGCTCTCAGGCTTACCGCTTCAATGGAGCCGCTGGTTTGAGCCAACGGAAAACAGCCGCAAAATCTAGAATCTCAGCTTGGCGGGCCAACTGGCTTCAATGGAGCCGCTGGTTTGAGCCAACGGAAAACCCCCAGCGCCTTAGTAGCCGCGATCGCGCGCCGGGCTTCAATGGAGCCGCTGGTTTGAGCCAACGGAAAACTGCAAAAGAGCAATGCAAACAACCTAGAGAAATACATGCTTCAATGGAGCCGCTGGTTTGAGCCAACGGAAAACTCCGGCGGTAATTCCCTATGCCTGCAACCCTTGAATTTGAAGAGCTTCAATGGAGCCGCTGGTTTGAGCCAACGGAAAACGAAGGGCCAATCACCAGGAGGAGGCAAAAAGTTTTGCTTCAATGGAGCCGCTGGTTTGAGCCAACGGAAAACATTCGCCTCCTATTTTGAGCGGTGGAAGGAAATGGGTGGGCTTCAATGGAGCCGCTGGTTTGAGCCAACGGAAAACTTTTCTATCCCTTGTACCTATGAGGTGCCGAAATGCTTCAATGGAGCCGCTGGTTTGAGCCAACGGAAAACAAATCGGTTAAGCAGGAAAACACATTCTTGATTGGCTTCAATGGAGCCGCTGGTTTGAGCCAACGGAAAACGCGGTACTTGGAGAAATATAGCCAGCCTACCGCCGTTATTGCTTCAATGGAGCCGCTGGTTTGAGCCAACGGAAAACTGCTGACAACCCAGACATTCCGACGAAAGACCCTTATGCTTCAATGGAGCCGCTGGTTTGAGCCAACGGAAAACGCTCTAGGGCAATGCGTTCTTGCGAAGATTTAACAGGCTTCAATGGAGCCGCTGGTTTGAGCCAACGGAAAACGCATGGTGCCCGCTTGCCCCCAGGAACCTTGAGACTCGATCGCGCTTCAATGGAGCCGCTGGTTTGAGCCAACGGAAAACGGCCGAAGACAATGGCAGCTTCTCAATACCCGTTTCCAATTGCTTCAATGGAGCCGCTGGTTTGAGCCAACGGAAAACGAAGTTGCGGGCATTAGTGAAGGAAATACCCAAAGGCTTCAATGGAGCCGCTGGTTTGAGCCAACGGAAAACCTTTGCGCCGCCTGGAGCGGACGAAACCCCAGCAGGGCTTGCTTCAATGGAGCCGCTGGTTTGAGCCAACGGAAAACGAGTTGCGCCCTGCGGCTTTTTGATTGCTGCGGCATTAGCGCTTCAATGGAGCCGCTGGTTTGAGCCAACGGAAAACATTTCCCGCCCCATAAGGATCCCCAATGAAAACGCTTCAATGGAGCCGCTGGTTTGAGCCAACGGAAAACCACCGGAGCAACGCCAGAAGCTTTACGACCAAGTGCTTCAATGGAGCCGCTGGTTTGAGCCAACGGAAAACCTTCGGATAGATTGTTCGTTTGTTCAACGTTGCCATTTGCTTCAATGGAGCCGCTGGTTTGAGCCAACGGAAAACGAACGCGGCCCTCAACCTGCAAGTTGACTACGACATGCTTCAATGGAGCCGCTGGTTTGAGCCAACGGAAAACGTCTGAGGCGGTGGCTTTGGTGGTTCGTAGGCTGCTTCAATGGAGCCGCTGGTTTGAGCCAACGGAAAACGCCTTGCACTTCCCTTGATACCCGGATGTGTCGATCTGCTTCAATGGAGCCGCTGGTTTGAGCCAACGGAAAACCGTGTTCCCGGCGGTGGAAAGAGTGTTGATGTAGCTTCAATGGAGCCGCTGGTTTGAGCCAACGGAAAACGCGGCGGTTGCTGCTGGATTCAGGCGGCGGGATCTGTTTCGCTTCAATGGAGCCGCTGGTTTGAGCCAACGGAAAACAGGTCGGGTGGACTTCTGAAGGCGAGGGAACCAAATCAGGATCTGTTTCGCTTCAATGGAGCCGCTGGTTTGAGCCAACGGAAAACCTCGATCGACAAAACCTCATAACCATAAATCTCGTTGCTTCAATGGAGCCGCTGGTTTGAGCCAACGGAAAACAAACCCCGGAAGACTGGGAGCGCCTTGCCGGGGTGCTTCAATGGAGCCGCTGGTTTGAGCCAACGGAAAACATCAAGCGGCGGGAACCGTCGATCGCGACACCGTGTTGCCGGGGTGCTTCAATGGAGCCGCTGGTTTGAGCCAACGGAAAACCCAATCCTGTCCCAGCCAATCATCCAGCGACAGCGCTTCAATGGAGCCGCTGGTTTGAGCCAACGGAAAACGATCGACCCAACTCGATTGCAATCTTTACTTGACGATGCGATGCTTCAATGGAGCCGCTGGTTTGAGCCAACGGAAAACCGCGTGCATTACGCAGGCGACTTCAGGAACGTCGAGCTTCAATGGAGCCGCTGGTTTGAGCCAACGGAAAACAATGCAGGGTTAGCGGCGGCGCGTTCCCGTGGGAGGCTTCAATGGAGCCGCTGGTTTGAGCCAACGGAAAACCGGCCCATCTGAAGGCACTACAAGCCCGAATGAGGCTTCAATGGAGCCGCTGGTTTGAGCCAACGGAAAACGACTGAGCATAGCGAAGGAGGATATGCCGCGAAAGGGGTTGCTTCAATGGAGCCGCTGGTTTGAGCCAACGGAAAACCGAAATGGCCGCACGACACAATGCAGGGATGGGTGCTTCAATGGAGCCGCTGGTTTGAGCCAACGGAAAACGTTGCAGTGCTAGACCAGCGATCGCTCAAAGAATACTGCGCTTCAATGGAGCCGCTGGTTTGAGCCAACGGAAAACTATGGAAATTCACAAAGTCGCCAGCTACCAAAGCTTCAGCTTCAATGGAGCCGCTGGTTTGAGCCAACGGAAAACCTGGATGCTCCTTAGCTGGCAAATTTGAATTCGATCGCTTCAATGGAGCCGCTGGTTTGAGCCAACGGAAAACGCCAGCACCGATGGGCCGCTATTCGTTCGGGCTGCTTCAATGGAGCCGCTGGTTTGAGCCAACGGAAAACCCCGGCAGCAATTCCTAGAGCTTAACAGCAACTATGCTTCAATGGAGCCGCTGGTTTGAGCCAACGGAAAACCTCCACAGATACGGGAGGCGTATAAGCTTTGCACCCGCTTCAATGGAGCCGCTGGTTTGAGCCAACGGAAAACTAATTGATATATCGCGTCGCCATTGCTTTCTCCTAGCTTCAATGGAGCCGCTGGTTTGAGCCAACGGAAAACATCTTTTCGGCGAAGAAGAGATCGTGCAGTTGTCTGCTTCAATGGAGCCGCTGGTTTGAGCCAACGGAAAACCTGCCGAACCTGTTGCATGGCCTGGGGGGCGGGCTTGAGCTTCAATGGAGCCGCTGGTTTGAGCCAACGGAAAACGTGCAGCAAACTAGATCGTGGCGTTGCAGTCTTAGCTTCAATGGAGCCGCTGGTTTGAGCCAACGGAAAACCGCGCAGACAATCCAGCCAACCCTAGATCCAGGGCATGAGCTTCAATGGAGCCGCTGGTTTGAGCCAACGGAAAACGCATCAATACCAGGAGGAACGCTCCAGTGACCGCTACGGGAAGCTTCAATGGAGCCGCTGGTTTGAGCCAACGGAAAACGAGCGTGTTGATTACTTAGTGAAGAAAAACAGTGAGGGTTGGCTTCAATGGAGCCGCTGGTTTGAGCCAACGGAAAACGAGGGTGCGCAGCTAAAATATAGAAAAGAGGCTTTGGCTTCAATGGAGCCGCTGGTTTGAGCCAACGGAAAACTTGGGAGCAGCAACAAAAAGATGTAGCTTGCCTTGCTTCAATGGAGCCGCTGGTTTGAGCCAACGGAAAACGGGCGAGTTTGGCGTACTTCTTGTAATTGCTGATGCTTCAATGGAGCCGCTGGTTTGAGCCAACGGAAAACAAGGGATGACGCATTCTTTGCAGTTTTCGGAATTGCTTCAATGGAGCCGCTGGTTTGAGCCAACGGAAAACCTGTCATAGCTTTCACAATTTCATCAAATGTCATGGCTAGGCTTCAATGGAGCCGCTGGTTTGAGCCAACGGAAAACATCCGCCATACTACGGAGATCCAGCACTAGGCCGTATGCTTCAATGGAGCCGCTGGTTTGAGCCAACGGAAAACCTCCCCGTCGGTGGAAACAGGGATTAGCATCGACATCACTAGCTTCAATGGAGCCGCTGGTTTGAGCCAACGGAAAACGGTCGTATCCCTCGGTGTAGTCGTCCCACCCACCGCTTCAATGGAGCCGCTGGTTTGAGCCAACGGAAAACTTCTCGTCTCAGACCTGCAACAACTGTGGGACTGTTGCTTCAATGGAGCCGCTGGTTTGAGCCAACGGAAAACTGGCGCGGCGTGGAGTGCCCGGTGAAGTCGATCGGGCTTCAATGGAGCCGCTGGTTTGAGCCAACGGAAAACTAGTCGATCGCCTCACACACCGCAACACATCAAACGCTTCAATGGAGCCGCTGGTTTGAGCCAACGGAAAACATCTGGAAAAATGTGATAAGCTAGCGCCAGCCAAGCTTCAATGGAGCCGCTGGTTTGAGCCAACGGAAAACAACAAGCGCTGCAAGCCCAGCAACAGGCGGCGCTGAGCTTCAATGGAGCCGCTGGTTTGAGCCAACGGAAAACTCCACAGGCGATCGCGCAAGCTCAGCAATCCCTTGCTTCAATGGAGCCGCTGGTTTGAGCCAACGGAAAACGGGAGACTATACTGGAGGCCCATGCTACCTAGGAGCTTCAATGGAGCCGCTGGTTTGAGCCAACGGAAAACACGCTGGGATTTCTAAGGTGATCCTGTCGCAAACGATGCTTCAATGGAGCCGCTGGTTTGAGCCAACGGAAAACCACCGGGCTATGGTGCCGCTGGACAACTGGCTAGTAGAGCTTCAATGGAGCCGCTGGTTTGAGCCAACGGAAAACGATGGGTGGGCGCAGGAATTTGAATTGCAATGGTTGGCTTCAATGGAGCCGCTGGTTTGAGCCAACGGAAAACCTTTCTCCAATCCCTTGCAATCCCTTTTGGAGCGCTTCAATGGAGCCGCTGGTTTGAGCCAACGGAAAACGGCGATCGGTGGGTGCAAATGGAATGCTGAAGTTCGCTTCAATGGAGCCGCTGGTTTGAGCCAACGGAAAACCGGTACAGTTTGTTGAGTGGCCGGGGGTTGTCTTGTGCTTCAATGGAGCCGCTGGTTTGAGCCAACGGAAAACCAGGGGCAAGGTATTGTCCGTTGCCCAAGTTGGAAATGCTTCAATGGAGCCGCTGGTTTGAGCCAACGGAAAACATACTCGATCGCTACAATAGATGTGTAGTACAAGGCTTCAATGGAGCCGCTGGTTTGAGCCAACGGAAAACGCCCAGGATTTTCGGGCACATCCCAGACCCCAACCTTTGCTTCAATGGAGCCGCTGGTTTGAGCCAACGGAAAACAGTAATAAAGCGCGTGCAGCGTGGGTTCGCATTCGGCAATAATCGCTTCAATGGAGCCGCTGGTTTGAGCCAACGGAAAACTGTCTAGCCCGCGCCAAAGCGCTGGACAATCAAGGCTATCGAGCTTCAATGGAGCCGCTGGTTTGAGCCAACGGAAAACGGCTGCACTCGATCGCATCCTGGAACGATATTCGCTTCAATGGAGCCGCTGGTTTGAGCCAACGGAAAACGCTATCTCGAATAGATTGATTGATTTTGTTGAAGGCATTGCTTCAATGGAGCCGCTGGTTTGAGCCAACGGAAAACTCCCGCAATCGCAGCGAAAACGATACAACTGATGGTGCTTCAATGGAGCCGCTGGTTTGAGCCAACGGAAAACCGAGCAAGCCCAGCAACGGCAAGCGCTTGTCCTGGGTACTTCCCACGCTTCAATGGAGCCGCTGGTTTGAGCCAACGGAAAACCGACGATCGAGGTCGTGGGGTATCCTCATGACCTGCTTCAATGGAGCCGCTGGTTTGAGCCAACGGAAAACGCGACCCTCGATCGCAAGGCATTGATTGCATCTTTGGGCTTCAATGGAGCCGCTGGTTTGAGCCAACGGAAAACCAGCAACGGCAATCGCTTGTCCTGGAACAACAACGAGCTTCAATGGAGCCGCTGGTTTGAGCCAACGGAAAACGTCCTCCTTTTTGAGTTTACTAAGGCGCGATGGGGTGCTTCAATGGAGCCGCTGGTTTGAGCCAACGGAAAACCTGTTTGTTGGGTATTGTACGATCGCGCGTAGCAGCTTCAATGGAGCCGCTGGTTTGAGCCAACGGAAAACGAATACCCAAGCAATAAACCCGAAACGCTATAACTAGCTTCAATGGAGCCGCTGGTTTGAGCCAACGGAAAACTGAAAGAATTACTGGAGCATGGGGCCACGGTGGACGCTTCAATGGAGCCGCTGGTTTGAGCCAACGGAAAACTACCAGTGGATAAATGATACGGTCTTTTGATGCCGCCGGCTTCAATGGAGCCGCTGGTTTGAGCCAACGGAAAACCTTGCTCGAAACCTTTGCCACCACAGGCGGCGCAAGTTTGGCTTCAATGGAGCCGCTGGTTTGAGCCAACGGAAAACCTCCCACGGAATTTGAGGCCAACTGGGACAAAAAAGCTTCAATGGAGCCGCTGGTTTGAGCCAACGGAAAACCCCCAGTTGAGAATTGTGTGAGTCGAAAAAAAGATGCTTCAATGGAGCCGCTGGTTTGAGCCAACGGAAAACCGTACTTCCAGCTACCGAAGACCACGATCGGCAGGCTTCAATGGAGCCGCTGGTTTGAGCCAACGGAAAACCGCGACTTGGAACTGCCAGAGATCTAAGCGCTCTTTTGCTGCGCTTCAATGGAGCCGCTGGTTTGAGCCAACGGAAAACGGCGCTGGCCTTGGATTCTGTGGCAGATGCCCTGGCTTCAATGGAGCCGCTGGTTTGAGCCAACGGAAAACCAGTTCAATCAGCTCCTCGCAAAATCTCGATCGCAGGCTTCAATGGAGCCGCTGGTTTGAGCCAACGGAAAACCTCGCCAAACAGTAAACGATTGCCCGTAGCTAAATTGGCTTCAATGGAGCCGCTGGTTTGAGCCAACGGAAAACTGCTTGATCGCTTCTTGGGTGATGCGAATCTTTTCGCGCGCTTCAATGGAGCCGCTGGTTTGAGCCAACGGAAAACCCCAATTGCTCCAAGCGCGGGCCAACCTGCAAAAGGCCATTACTGCTTCAATGGAGCCGCTGGTTTGAGCCAACGGAAAACCAAGCCGAAATGGATCGTACCGCAGCGGCTGTCAGCTTCAATGGAGCCGCTGGTTTGAGCCAACGGAAAACGGCGAAGTGTGACGAGCTACGCGGGTTTGTGTTTGGCTTCAATGGAGCCGCTGGTTTGAGCCAACGGAAAACAGCACTGACTCAATTTCATAGTTGTAATACTTGTGTGAGCTTCAATGGAGCCGCTGGTTTGAGCCAACGGAAAACCAGTAACAGCCTCAGCAACACGACAGAGATTGAAGCTTCAATGGAGCCGCTGGTTTGAGCCAACGGAAAACTCTTGGGAGCTGATTGTCAATTTCACAGCGACTCCGTTTGCTTCAATGGAGCCGCTGGTTTGAGCCAACGGAAAACATGTGTCGTCTCTATTGACGTCCAACACAATTGCGTGCTTCAATGGAGCCGCTGGTTTGAGCCAACGGAAAACGCGATGGCAATATTATAGAAGCGATCGGCGGGGGAACCATGCTTCAATGGAGCCGCTGGTTTGAGCCAACGGAAAACCCTCCGATGAGTGTCCTGTATGTGGCTCTCACAATGGCTTCAATGGAGCCGCTGGTTTGAGCCAACGGAAAACAAGCGGAGCGCCAAAAGATTGCCCAACAAGGAATGGGCTTCAATGGAGCCGCTGGTTTGAGCCAACGGAAAACCAAGCGAGCCTTGTCGATATTTGTGACCAAGTGGCTTCAATGGAGCCGCTGGTTTGAGCCAACGGAAAACGCCAAGCGCGAGATATTTCGATTTGGCGAAAGGAAGCTTCAATGGAGCCGCTGGTTTGAGCCAACGGAAAACGCGCGATCTTACCTGTGGGCGGGGCAGGCGCGGCAGCCCAATCTACCGCTTCAATGGAGCCGCTGGTTTGAGCCAACGGAAAACCACCTCTGTCAATCCCATAGCGCTTGCAGTAATTATAGCTTCAATGGAGCCGCTGGTTTGAGCCAACGGAAAACGCGGAGATCCACAGGCGATCGCGCAAGCCCAGCAAGCCCTTGCTTCAATGGAGCCGCTGGTTTGAGCCAACGGAAAACTTCCTCTGATTTACCATCTTGAATCAGCTTGGCAAGCTTCAATGGAGCCGCTGGTTTGAGCCAACGGAAAACCACCAACAGCGACAACTCAGCGACTAATTGTTGAATCGGCTTCAATGGAGCCGCTGGTTTGAGCCAACGGAAAACGAAGATAAGGCCAACGGCCCTGCCATCATCACGCGCTTCAATGGAGCCGCTGGTTTGAGCCAACGGAAAACCTATTATTTATTCATGAGTTTACGAGAGTTAACCAGCTTCAATGGAGCCGCTGGTTTGAGCCAACGGAAAACCTTTTCGATTTTGCAATTTTACCGGGGTGCGTTGGCGTGAGCTTCAATGGAGCCGCTGGTTTGAGCCAACGGAAAACGGCGGGAGCCTGGAACCCTCATGATATTTGATTTTCAAGGTGCAGTTGCGCGAATCTCTTGCATCTCCCATCATATCTCCCATAAACCTGAAAATCTCCCTACCTCTGATTTCTCTATAACCCTTTATTGACAGAGCTTTCAGCCATTGCGCCGATCGCTATCCCTCCCACAAACCCGCAAACCCTTGATTCATCAATCCTTCAGCCCTATTCCCCACCCCCTTTCTCCTCAACACCTACCTCTCCGCGCAAAGGCTCCAACACCCCCAATCCAAAATGCGCCCCATACCCCAACGAGATCGGCCCCTGCACCGCCTCCGCAAACTTCACCTCCACCCAAAAACCAGCATTAACAGACTTAGTCCCATTCCCAAAGAACCGCTGCCGCTGAAAGCGCAACGCCGGATAGCGTAACTCCTCTCGATCCTCATCTAAAACCGATCGATCCCTCGATCTCACCCGCACCACCTCAGCCCCATCCGACCCTCGCCAACATAACCACTCCCCATTCACCACACAATCCCCCTCACCCCAATTCACGATCGGCAACTGACGCAACAACCGCAACGCCTGATCCTCCACTCCATCCACCAACAGCGTACTCCCCGCAATCCCCTTCCGCTTCGGAAACCGCGTCAATACCAACGGCGTCAAACTTCGCCACACCTTCGCCACACCCGTTACCTGGATTAAACTGCGAGATCGATCGAAGGAATTTTCTTCCTTCCCCTTCATTATTTCTAACGTCTCCAAATCCGTTGTAATTGGGAATCCACCAACCCCCCAAATCCGTTGAATTTTTTGTAACCCCTGTATCACTCCCTGCTGAAATCCATGGGGAGAATACACCACCAAATTGACAATTTCACCGCGATCGTTACACTCCGGCAAATACCAAGCATGGGCATGATCCTTTCTCAAAGGCTGACCCTCACCATCCCGCCCCGACACCATCTCATCAATCTCACCCATCCCACCACAATGCTTCATCAACGCCTGATGAAACCGCTCACCCAACACCAACGCCGACGTAATCTTCGGCAACACCTTAGCCGACAACGCAAACCGCGCGATCGCAGGCCCCGCAACCCGCTGCTGCGATCTCTGCGCCTTAGTCGATCGCTCCGGCGTCACCGCATACAACGCCCAGCGGCTCCCCGGAATCCCATGCCAGCCCTGCTGATGCAACTGACCAACATCTAACTCCAACATCTCCAAAACATCCTGCGGCAGCGTCCACCGCCCCCGACCCTTCTTCGGTCTCGGTAGCATCTCCACCGCCGCCATAAAGCCCGTCAACTCCACCCCATTCAACGGCACCAGCACCTGCACAACCTGCTCCTGGCGGGTGGCATCCTTCTCCATCGCGATCGGCCTTGCATTCACCTTCTGCATCACCAACTCCGTCATCTCCGGCGACTCCAATCGCATCTCCACCCAAGACTCCGCCCGTCCCAGATAGCTCACCCAAGCACAAAGCTGAGCCAGCAACCCCCGTTGCGCCTCCTCCAAAATCACATGCGGCCACATCACCGTCAACGTAGCCCCCTCATCCAGTGCGCCCCCCGGCAACGCATAAAACGTATCTAACACCTTCGTCGTTGTCGATTTTCCCTCCTTCCACAACGGCATATAGTGCCGCGTATGCGCCGCCGTAAACCTCGGCAACTGATAAACAGGCAACTCCGCCGTCAATGCCGTCATCAAAGCCAACATCAGCGATCGCTCAGGACGCTCCGGCAACCGATAATAGGCCGATACCCACGATCTCAAAATCCGCCAAGGCGAAGGCGGCCACTCCACCCTCCCTTCATTCACCTGCTTATCCCAAGGCGTCGCATGATAGCGCCCTGTCAGAAACTGAATTGAAACGATAACCGTCATCCTTCCTGCCCCCCATCCGTCTTTTTCGTCTTTGTTTCTGGCTGCCATTCCACAACCTGCACTGCCGGATTCGCAAACATACTACTGGCTGCTTTCACCAATTGGGGTAACGCAGTTTCTAGCTCCGGCAAACTCGGCACCTTATAGCCATCAGGCCGCTTCACCGTAATTTCTTTTTTAACTTCCAAGTCACAAGCCGTCCGCAAGCGCAAACCCCGATCGAGAAACGCCTGGATCTTATACAACGCGATCGCAATCAATAAATCCTCGATCGCCTCACCTAACCGATAACTCCGAATCTGCGCCAAATCTAAACTAAAATAAGCCGTAATCGACTCTGCTGCATACTCTTCTCGGTAATAGGGCACATTTCCATACCCTTCCTTTGACCCCCCTTTCTCATCAGTCTTGCCTGTGGCATCCACCCGATCGTTCTTGACGCCCCCCAGCCGCACAACCTCAACATTCTTCGCCTCAATAAACCCAGATAACGCCCGCGCAATCCGCGACACCCCCGACATCTTTTCTAGAAAAATGCCATGCAATAAAGAATTGACATCATACTTCACCAACACCGTCGCAAACTGATGGAGATCAAAAGGCTTACCCCCTTCTACTTGCAACTCCTTTTTTAGCGTTTCTCCAAACTTCGATAGTTTCTTGCTGCTACCCACAATGTACGGTGAATTGAGACGATGAGCCTCCAGCAACGAATTCGTCAGCAATCCCCCCTTGGGCTGCTGTACCGTCACATAGGAAATCCCCTGTAATGCTGGAATCACCGTTTGCCCAGCCTCATCCCAAATCATACTTTCCAGCCGATTGGCGACACTCTGCGCCGACTCCACCAGCAGCATCTTCTGCTGCTTCTCACCAGGTAAGTTATAAGTTGCCGCACCCAAATCAGGAAACCCCGTTGGCTGGAACCGCGAACCCTGGAGCAATTGCAAATCTGCTTGCATCAGTAAACGAGGTTGATCTTTGAGTTCTTTAAAGTCCATGATTGTTTCTCCTAATTGTGAAAACTGGTTGAGATGATTGATCTAGGAATCACTCTCTCGATCCTGATCATCAATAATTTGTGTTGTTTCGAGTAAGTAAGTAATTTGCCCATCGAGCAACGGAAACGCTAAAGCAGCACCTAACCGACGAGATGATAAGTCAGCCAGCCACGGCTTCACATTGTTGGGGTCAACCCGAGGACGCAAATTACGGGCCCTCAGCCGTCGCGCTGCATCCACCAAAGCCTCCTCCAATCGATCCGCCGCCAACTTACCCAGCAATCCCCGTACAGGGGGTAATTCTACAGGGGGTAATTCTAAATTCGGCTTGACGTTACGATGTTGTACTAGCTTCAGCACCCTATAGGCCATGGGTAAAGCCTGAGGCTGGGCATCGATCGCAGTCATTGCGCTAGATTTAGGAAATTTGAGCAATGACAACCCACGGGCGATCGCCTCTAATCGATCGTCATCACAGTCTTCTGCAATCCAACGTTGCACATCTTGAAAATTCGGCAAAATTCTCCGTGGTCTCATCAATTCATCAGTTGACTCATCTTCGTCCGTTTTTCGATCGTTCGATTGCCCCTTTGACTGATTTCGCTTTTGTTCTTCCTCAATTTCAGTACGCTGCATTAACAGCAGTAAGTTATCTTCCAGCGAACCTGACTGCCAAGTTGTAATTTTATCCTCATCCTCCTTAACCCAAACCAGAATTTTTCCTTGGGGCCGTACTTGCACTAGCCGCTGTCGCAGGCTGTGTCCTGAAGCCCGATTGGAAGCCAAGGCCAAGGCTAACCGAAACTCCGAAGAATCCTCATAGACCCGACCCACCCACTGACTAAACCTCAAAGCTGGAATCGGTCGAATATTTTTGTCAAGCGTAAACTTCAACGATTGATTGAGTGCCTTTTCTACTTCACCTAATGTGATTAATAAATCCAGTAAAGTCGTCTTCCCCAGAGCCTGGTCAATCATGGCATTTTCCAACTGTCTACCCGATCGACGAATATTCTCAGGCGTATTGTCATCCTTCGCCAAGCGCAGAAATTGCTGTATCCAAGCATCAATTTCCTGTAGTGGATCAGCCTGAGGATAGGGCGGCGATTTAAAGCGATTCAGCGACACAGCGAAATAAGAAAGCCCATTGCGCTCCTGAAATCCATAGCGATGAAAGGCCGTAATCCCTCGGGCAATCCCTAAACTCGTCACCGCTCGCACAAAGTCTACCCCAGTTTTCGCCGTTCGCAACTGTCCATTAGAGGACTTAACCTTAGCTCGCCCTTCCCGGAACAAAACCTGCAACTCTTCTAGACCGACCGGACGACGCCACAAGGGAACCCATAACTCTGCCCGTACATTTTCCTCCGCAGCGCTGCCATAGCCAGCTAGAGAAGGACTCGAGGCCGTAAAGGGAGCCGCAATTCCAGCATTACCCGATTCACCCCGCCGCGTTATTCCCGGCATAAACATCAGCATTCCTTCTAGCATTAAAATAAAATCCCACGGGTTTACCCGAGAATCCCCATCGGTGCCCGTTGTTGCATTGGCTCCGCCTGCGGCGATCGGGTTAAATTGCCCAATTTTGCCACTGTAGGGTAATTTTGGTAAGACTTCATCAAACAGCGCCGATCGTAATAATTTTTCGGACTCTTCCGTCGGATTGCCTGTCGTGAACTCAATCACATTCTGCAATTGCTGCATAAACGTCCGACCAAACTCAAAGTTGCCATCATTGCCCCCCGTTCCGGTTAACGGGACAAACTTGAGTGGGCTATCTTCGTCCGTCGTTACCATGACACAGGTATCAATCCATTGAGCCGCGATATCGGGTAAGCGATCGCGCAACTGACTTAACAACTGTTTCTTGGCTTGAGGATCTTTCGGCTGCTCTTTGAGTTTCAGATCATCCACGATCGTCTGAGCGGTAGATAACGTCTCCTGATAGTTCTCAAACCGCTTCTTGGCACCCTGCCTAATGCTGTCTAATAAGCCCTTCTGCTTATCCTTGGCATAGAACCCTGTACTGCCGTTCCAAGGCGATACCAAGGGCGATGGTGCATAATCTGCCAAGAAAAACTCACGAATCTCCTGCTCGGTCAGCGTTGTAATCAAAACAAACTGCTCATTCTCCCAATACCCTTTACATTGTGCATAGGGGCGAGCTTCGGATAGTACCCGCAACACCCCTAGCGCTTTCAAATAATTAGAGAGCGGTTCAGGCCGACAGCCTTTCAGAACAATCTTATACAGCATCACTCATCTCCAAGGATACGCCTGCTTTGGCCGAAGCATTCCAATCCGCAATCCGTAGGAGTGCTTCCAGGTAGGCCAATCTAAAGGGACCATATTCCTCAAGCAGTTCTACAGCCTGTTCTGTCCACGATCGCTCCCCCACCAGTTCTACGGTACCGTCACCCACTTCCCTGACCTCACGGGTGCCGCCCAGTTCCATACAGGCTAAAGAAATTCTCGTGGGCGGAATATTACTTAAGTCACCACCTAGGTCAATTTTAGGTAATTCGTCACCTTCATGAACCCCTAAGGCATAGCGTTTGTTTTGCTTAGGAGCTTGCTCAGTGGGGCGTGGTTGAATGGTTAAACGAATGCGTCCGTGGTGGGCTGCAACTAAATAAGTCACTAAAAAAGGTTCTTGTCGCTGCAACGCTAGCAATGCACTGACTAACTCATGGCGAAATCCACGGCGATCGAGATCATCTTTATCGGGTTTATCTTTAGGACGACCATATTTATCGAGTTTAGATTTATGATCGTCGGAATCAGATTTGTCCTGGGATTTGAGATCGCCTGACTTTGCCCATAATCCTTCCTCCATCTTGGCTACATCCTTATGGGTCAAAATTTGCTGAAATATAGGATGGGCTTTTCCAGCATCATGCAATCTGGCAGCACGTTCTAATTTCTCGATCGGTAACGTCTCCAGCCCGTCTTGGGGCAATGCTTCTAGTATCTTGTTTAGTGCCGAAACAATATCTTCAGAATGCTGTTTCAGGGAGACGAAGGATTTTGCCCCTTTACTCAAGAAGTCATCGTCATCCCCCTCCGGTTTAGCTGGATTGAGGGGGAGTGGGATGGGTTGAGGTTTCTGCTTGGGATCTCCAGTAAAGCCCAGTGTCTCAGAATATCCACCAGATTGGCAATTGACCAAAATTGTTTGACCGGGGGAGATCGATCGTTCATCGACTTTTTTCCATTGTTTCTGGAGGCGATCGAAGACAAATCCCGCCGTTTTTTTCAGGAATGCTTTGGCTTGCCCAATGTTCACCTGGCACAGTTCATCGCGGTACAGAACCGGAAAATCAGCGGGAGGGGCATCCCCTGACCAATTCCGCCAAGCGATCGCCACCTCCATGTTTTGGGTGTCCCGAATAAAAGGCGAAATATCAATATCATGGCCCGCTAAATCACTAGATGTATCAAATAACTGCATCAAATCGTGTTTGCGCGGAATCATACCCTCGATCTTGGGTTTAGGCTTTTCATCATCTGATAAGGATTCTGCAAGTGCGGCTGGCCCCACTTCCTGCAAGCGATCGAGTAGGGTTTTCGTTTGTTCTAATTCCGCTCGATCGTAGGGGCGGGCTGATTCTTCTGAGAGGTTATCAAAATCAATCCAGTAGACAACGGCCTCATTGTGCTCACCATTGCGGTTACAGCGTCCCACCCGTTGCACAAAGGATGACCAAGGCGACAGTTCTGTAAATAAATAATGGGCAGAAATATCAACACCTGCTTCTACGGCTTGTGTTGCAATAATGATTCCTGACAGATCTTTACTGAGTAATTTTTGATTGAGTGGTTGACGATCGCCCGTCCGGAACCGCGAGTGAATTAACAGTGTTGGCCCCTTCGATCTCAACTGCTCATAGAGAGCTTGAGCACGCCGCACCCGATTACAAATCACTAAAACTAACCCGTTAGATCCAGTGGCTTTGAATGCATTATCGACCTGTTCCGCTAAAGCTTTGATGTATGGGCCTTCATCTTTTTCCTTGGCGGGGCAGGCGATCGGAAATTTTTGCAAGTTTTTCCGGGCATTGAGTCGTTGGAGAACGGCTGGTTCTTGAAGATCCTCCTTTGAATCTGGATCTTTTAGACGTAACCGCGCACCGGGTAATTCTAGCTGGGGCTGATAGTTGACCGTCGTTAATAGCGCTGTATCTAGAGTTGCGCTCATCCAAATTGTTTGGGTCTGCCCAAAGGTTGTCCACAACTCCCGCAAGCCTTGCAACTGTGCCGTTGTCCGCAAACCTGCACCCATCAGTTGCGTCTCATCAACAACGAATAAACAATCTTGATTCAACAAGCCAAACTGCACGGGCCATTTATACTTATTAACGCCATATCCTCGATTGAGGCAACGGGACAGAATCTGATCCTGGGTTCCCACAATAATGCAGTCTGCGGTGGGATCCCGATCCCAGTCTGTGCTGACCATCCCCCCCATCAGTTGATGCACTGCAACACGAGGATATTTTTTTTGCGGATCATTTTTTTGCGGATCAAGGTCTTCTAGTTTTTGGCACCATTGCTCAATCACCTGCACAGTCTGATCGACAAGAGTCCGCGTAGGCAAAATATAGACCAACCGTCGTGGGGTCTTCGATCGCACGGTTGAATCATTGCTATATCGTCGTTTCCAGAACCATGCGAATACGATCGCGGCAGTTTTACCCAACCCCGTTGGCACTTCGATCACGATCGGCCAGTCTTTTGTTAGGTTAGCCAAACGTTGCTGGTAAAGGTAGGGGGAATGCCCTGTAACTGATTCAAACCAATCGGCAAATACCCGATCTGTTGACTTTAGGTTTTTAGACATCAGAAACTAACCATCCTGCAATAATGTGGACGGATGAAGGGATGAACAAACAAAAGCAACCCGAATACACTTGAGGCTGTAGTACATTTGCTTTGTTCGAGCTATTTTAGACTAAAGCGGAACGAGAAAAGTACCGAAAATCTAAAATTCTTCGGTACTTTAAATTTGGTCTCAAGCTGCAATACTGGATCTGGGTTGGAAATAAAGATTCCAGCGATATCGCCCAGTTGGCGTTTTGCCCAATGGTTGGGCAATCCAGATTCCCTCTGGCATAGTCAACTCAAAATCCGCTCCCTTCAAGGCGCATCGGTCGAGCTGGCTGACAATTTTTAAGCGGTGCTGCTTGGTGGGAAGCTTTGGGCGTAGCTCTTCAGCCAGCGCTTGAGTTGAAATGTTCTCCCTGACAAGCACTTCGAATAATGTCAACGGTGGTTGTATGACCCCACTACTCTGTGGCATGATTGGCTCCTAGTTATAAATGAAACAGCGCTCTAGCTATTTGGTATGACACCAGCAGCTAGAGCTTTTTTAGTATCCTATAATATTAAAGTCTCAAGCAATTCAATGTCAATCTATTAGAAACTCAAGTCAAACCATTTCATATGTAATGACAATCAAAATTGTCACATCTTGCTAAGACTCTGTAGCTATAAAGCTTACTGAATCAAGGACTTGTTTAGATCTGACAAAAGGAGCCGTTGGTTTGACCCAACGGAAGAATGTAACTTAGCATCAAGCTACCATGTCATATGTGATCCTTCAATGGAGCCATATCCCCAAAGGTGATATGGAAAACTTAGGCAAGCCTCAGTCTAATATCTCACTTAATGTCTCACTTCAGTCGCTCCTGTGCACCTTGGTATTAGGCAGTATTTAGAACAAACACATCTCGATATTGTGGCTTGCCGATCGAACTAAACCAGCCATATCACTCCCTAGGAGACAAATTTCCCAAAGGAATTTGCCAATAAATAATATCCCCGATTCATTCCCCTTACCCTCCCACCCTTTTACCCACCTACCCACTGGGGACTTTAATTTATACGCTATTTCCTCAGTCAAACTCCCCTGAATAGCCGATCAGCTAAAAGACATGGTGTACAGATCTTCGATCGGCACATTCTTTCGCCACAAAATTTGTAAACTTTGTCACACTAGAAATCATGATGTTGGGTGAAGACTCATGTTTGTGTATCCAGAGTTGTTACAACTCGACGAACAACGGTTGATCCAACGGTGGGAACAGCCCTCTCCCGCCGGAGAGGATTCCTTTACCTATTACACAGAAATTGCCCAAGTCCTTCTCGATCGGGCGATCGTGGCATTGCCCGCCCTGACTGAGGACTTGGAAGAAGATGAATCTGGACGCACCACAGCACTATTACTGCTGATTCATCACCACTACGTCCCCAGAGAGAACCCATCCGGGGACGATGTCAGCCTGGAATAAGTATTCTTTGCAGCTATTCTGATTTTCACCTCGATCGAGTCAGCAGACGATCGCCTAAATCGGCCAGAAAACGCTATTGTGATGATCTGGTCTGTTTCTCGTTCTTTCTGCAACCATGGCTCAGTTTCAGGACTTTTTGGCCCACCTTAACCCGTCCCAACGGCAAGCTGTTGAACATTTCTGCGGCCCACTGCTGGTCGTAGCCGGGGCTGGCTCAGGCAAAACGCGGGCTTTGACCTACCGCATCGCCAACCTTGTGCTGACCCATCACGTGGATCCAGAAAATATTCTTGCCGTCACCTTCACCAACAAAGCCGCTAAGGAAATGAAGGATCGGATTGAGCGACTGTTTGCCGATCAGCAAGCACAAGCCACCCACGGAAAACCCTTGAATGCCCTGCCGGAGTACGAACAGACCAAGCTGCGATCGCAGGTCTACAAAACCATTACCAAAGATCTGTGGATTGGCACGTTCCATGCCCTCTGTTGCCGAATTCTGCGGTTCGACATCGACAAATACACCGACGAGAAGGGGCGGAAGTGGACGAAAACCTTTTCCATTTTTGACGAGTCAGATGTTCAAAGTGTGATTAAAGACATCATCGTCAATAAACTCAATTTAGATGATAAGAAATTCGAACCCCGCAATGTTCGCTACGCAATCAGCAATGCTAAAAATAAAGGCTTATCTCCAGCGGATTTAGAGCGAGAGCAAGCAAATTTTCGTGGTCGGGTAATTGCCGATGTCTACAACCATTACCTCGATCGACTAGCGGAGAATAATGCATTAGATTTTGATGATTTAATCTGGCTACCCGTTAAGCTGTTTCAGCAGAATGAACAGGTTCGAGATTACTGGCATAAACGCTTCCGTCACATCTTGGTAGACGAATATCAGGACACCAACCGCACGCAATACGATTTGCTACAGCAATTAACTACAAATGGTGCATCTCCCCGCAAATTCAAGGATTGGAGTCATCGATCGATCTTTGTTGTGGGAGACGCGGATCAGTCGATTTACTCCTTTAGGTCAGCGGATTTCACGATTCTGATGGGCTTCCAGGAGGACTTCGGTGATCGTAAGGGCGATGTGGAAACGCAGACGATGGTGAAGCTGGAGGAAAACTATCGATCGACGGCTAACATTCTAGAAATGGCCAATGCGTTGATCGAAAATAATACCGAACGCATCGACAAAATTCTCAAGGCAACCCGTGGCGAGGGCGAAGCGGTTTACTGCCACCGTTGCGAAGACGAAGTCGATGAAGCGGAATTTGTAGTGCGGCAAATTCAGAGCTTAGAGCGCACCAATCCAGAACTAACCTGGGGTAAATTTGCTATTCTCTACCGCACCAACGCCCAATCCCGTGCCTTAGAAGAATCCCTCCGCCGCGCCGCCGTGCCCTACAAAATCATTGGAGGACTGCGCTTCTACGATCGTAAAGAAATTAAGGATGTACTGGCCTATTTACGCGCGGTGGCTAATCCTGCCGACACGGTGAGTTTACTGCGGGTGATTAATACGCCAAAACGGGGGGTGGGCAAATCCACGATCGAATCGTTAGTCAGAGCCGCCACGGAATTAGGAACCTCCCTGTGGGAAATCCTGAGCGATGAAACTTCAGTGAAAACCCTGGCAGGTCGTTCTGCAAAAGGGGTTTTAGCGTTTTCAGGGTTGATTCAAAAGTATCGTCAGCGGCTTGATCAGATGTCTGCCTCAGAGTTGGTGCAAAACTTGTTGGAGGAATCCGGTTACTTAGAGGATCTGAAACTGCAGGGCACGGATGAAGCCATCGATCGCATGGAAAACGTGCAGGAGTTATATAACGCAGTCTTGCAATTTGAAGAAGACAGCGAAGACGATCGGACATTAACGGGATTTTTGGCTAGTGCAGCTTTGGCCTCAGATTTAGACGACAAAAATAATGAAGATGAGGTTGTCTCGTTGATGACGTTGCATTCGTCAAAGGGGTTGGAATTTCCCGTCGTGTTTCTGGTGGGATTGGAACAGGGACTCTTTCCCAGTTATCGATCGTTGGATGATCCCGCCGCGATCGAGGAAGAACGGCGGTTGTGTTATGTGGGCATTACCCGTGCCCAGGAACGGCTGTTTATTTCCTACGCGCGGGAGCGGCGGCTCTACGGCAACCGGGAACCTGCGATGCCGTCGCTATTCCTAGCAGAATTGCCCAAGGAATTACTAGAAAGCAATACCCTCTCTGCCATTCCATCGCGGCTAAGTCAGGGCACAGCCAAAAGCGGCAAAGTAGCGGGTAAAGCCGCAGCCAGTTCAACCTTCAAAGCCCGGAACAATCCCCCCCAGGAATGGAAAGTGGGCGATAAGTTGGTGCATGAGGCATTTGGCACGGGGCAGGTGAGCCATGTATTTGGCAATGGTGCTAAGGTCAATTTAGGCGTGAAGTTTCCCCAAGCGGGTCACAAAATTATCGATCCCAAAATTGCCCCGATTCGCAAGGTGCAGTAGGGTGTTCTGAAGTGGGTAGAGACTGTTTCAAGGCGTTGACGGCTGAGATCACCGCTTGAGCCGCCCGATCGATGTCCGTTTCGGTGTTAAATCGACCGATGCCAAAGCGAAGGGAAGCAAAGGCGAGGTCATCGGCTAAACCTAAGGCTGTGAGAACGTGGGAGGGCGCAATTTTAGCGGCAGTACAGGCGGAACCGGAGGAAACAGCGATCGTAGATTGCAAGGCTAAGAGCAATGCTGTACTTTCCACACCCGGAATGCTAATATTCAAATTTCCCGATAGCCGTTGTTCAAAATCACCATTCAGATTCAAGCCATCCAACGTTTGCAATCGCGACCACAGGCGATCGCGCAGGTGGCGAATCCGTTGGGATTCCTCCGGGAGAACAGCTAAGGCAATTTCCACCGCTTTGGCAAAGCCGACAATTTGCGGGACATATAGCGTTCCTGATCGCAGTCCCCGTTCGTGGCCGCCGCCGTGCAGTTGGGCCGCCAGGGTCACCCGTGGATTGCGCCGCCGCACGTACAGCGCTCCAATTCCCTTAGGGCCATAGACCTTATGGGCTGTCAGAGACATTAAATCCACCTGCATCGTTTGCACATTTAGCGGAATTTTCCCGATCGCTTGGGCGGCATCGGTGTGGAAAATGATGTGGCGATCGTGGCAGAGTTGGCCGATTTCTGCGATCGGTTGCAGCACGCCAATTTCATTATTTGCAGCCATGACGGAAACTAAAAGCGTATCCGATCGTAATGCCGCTTCTAATTGCGCCAAATCCAATAAGCCATCAGGTTGAACCGGCAGAGTCGTAACTTCAAACCCTAGAGTTTCCAAATAGCGGCAGGGATCCAGTACCGCATTATGTTCCGTTACCACCGTGACGATATGCCGACCTTGACTGTAATAACGTTCCGCCACACCCTTAATCGCCAAGTTATTCGCTTCCGTTGCACCACTGGTAAAAATGATTTCCTCAGGCGTTGCCCCGATCGCTTCCGCCACTGTTGCCCGAGCTAATTTCACCGCTGCTTCTGCTTCCCAACCATACTGATGGGTAACGCTAGCGGGATTGCCAAAAAATTCTGTAAAAAAGGGTTTCATCGCCTCGAAGACACGATCGTCTACGGGCGTAGTCGCATGGCAGTCGAGATAGATCGGGCGATCGGGCATGGCAGCAGAATAACAATGATAGGGAACTGGCAGGAATAAATGTGGAACTGACCGTTAGAACTGGCCGTAGAACTGGCCGTAGAACTGGCCTTAGAATTGGCCGCAACTCCACGCTGTGACCATCCTACAGGAATTTCCTAGGACTGGGTTGTCCCAGGTAGGGTCCAAGCGAGGCCATCGCGCTATAAAGTGGAGTTTATCCTTTTGTGAAAACGGGTTAGACCATGGCTACTACCGCCTCACGGTGCGCGATTTCACGGTGCGCGATTTCACGGTGCGCGATCGCCCTGGGCAGCAATTTAGGCAACTCCTTAGAAATTTTGGAGTCGGCATTAACGATGCTGGCGAAAACCTCCGGCATCCACGTACAGGCGCGATCGTCATGGTATCTTACCCAAGCTGTGGGGCCACCGCAGCCAGACTATTTCAACGGCTGTGCCCTGCTGCAAACCCAGTTGCAACCGCAGGAATTGATGACGCAACTGCTGCATACCGAAAACCAGTTTGGTCGGGTGCGGCGAGAACGGTGGGGCGCGCGAACCTTAGATTTGGATCTGTTGCTGTTTGAAGATGTCATTTTAACCACCCCGACGCTGGAATTACCCCACCCCAGAATGGCAGAACGGGCGTTTGTTTTAGTGCCATTGGCAGAAATCGCGGCGGATTGGATTGATCCCGTGACGGGACGATCGGTGGCAGAATTGCTAGCGGCTATTAACTGTAGCGGTGTGGAAAAGTGGAATAATTCCCCGGATGATCCCCATGCTCTGGCGAAAGAATTGGGTATTTAGGGGTACGATCCAGGTTCTCTGCGATATGGTTGAGAATTTCTGCGCTTTGCCCTTAGAATTCAGTGAGACTTGCGTTTCTTTGGAACTTGTGTTTCGTTGAAACTTATGTTTCTTTGTTTTCCTTATTCATTTTAGGTTGATTAAACACTATGCCCTTTGGTTCTGAACCGCCCCAATTGCTGCGTCGTAAGCTGTTTTATCAAGGCCGCAAGTTTGCCTATGAAGTCAATCGCCTACGGTTGCCCAATAAGGTCGAGGGAGAGTTTGAATGTGTGCGTCATCCCGGTGGGGCGTTAGTGATCCCAGTGACGCCGGAGGGCAAGCTGGTGTTGGTGCGGCAGTATCGCTTTACGGTGAAGTCGCGCATCCTGGAGTTTCCAGCAGGAACGGTGGAAGAGGGGGAAGATCCCGCCGCAACGGTGGAACGAGAAATTCAGGAAGAAACGGGGTACAAGGCTGCTGAAATTGAGAAGCTGGGAGAATTTTTCCTGGCTCCGGGTTATTCCGATGAAATTATCTATGCGTTTCTGGGCAAGGGCTTAGAGCAGTTGGAGCAACCGCCGGAGCAGGATGATGATGAAGATATTGAAGTGGTGTTGATGACACCGGAGGAAGTGGAACAGGCAATTCTGTCGGGAGATTTGGCGGATGCGAAATCAATTTCTGCCTTTGTCATTGCCCGATCGATGTTGATGAGTCAATAAGCTAAGACAGCAGCAGGACAATGCTAAGCGGATTTCCCAAGCAAAGATTAGCTACAAATCTCAACGATCGTAGCTGTAAGGAATCTTTTCTTTCGTTCACTCTCCAAACTGGCACAATTTCCACTTGTTTTGTAGTTCTTTTTCAACTTTCTAGCACGGCGGGGGGCGGTATTTGGAACGTGTATGTTGAACAGGTATTACAAGCTTCGGATAGGGCTACTGTTGTGTTAAAGCCGATTGACCAAGGAGCCTTTTATCAATCTTGCCAAAAACTGTCAATCCACATCAATTACCAATCTCCACGGGGCAGTCGCAGATCAGAGCCACAAAATTTAGCTTATCAAGAGCACTTAGCCGCTTTACAACTAATCCATACGCATCACAAACAGAAAATCCCCCTGCGCTTTGGAGAAATGGTGGGTGGATTACAGGAAAAAAACAAGGAGCAACCGTGGTGGCAAACAATCTTATCTTTCTTGCTTAACCTTTTTCAACCAGAAGAGTTGCCCCTACTGGATTCCAATGTTTCTAAAAAATGCCAATTCACAGTACCCTTTGGATTAAGCATGATTGATGAAGGACGATCTTTACCCAAAGGCGTGTATATACGAAATTATTGAACAATAGTCCGGAGAGATCTATGGGAGAGTCTTATTTCTCAAAGAATGGAGAATAATCAGGCTTCGTTGGAAGCTTCGTAGCAGGAACCTGCTAGCTTCAGGTTATTTTTCTCTGTTCTTTGCGTAAGTGCATTACCCATGACTGGATATTCCACTATAGAGATCATTGCGTTTAAGCCGATCGAGTGCCACATACTCTTTTGGGTTCTGGAGGCAGCAGGCTATTCTGCATAACCCGTGCTACCTCACCCATCCATTGAAATACACATCCATCTCCACTACCGTGCCGTCGTTTGTGGCTCCCTCGGCGGCATTGTAGACCCGATCGACGATTGTCCCGGCAGCTTGCCCAACTGCTGAAGCTCCACCTTCGGCATCCGTTGCGGCTTACCCAACCCATAGGTCACATCATAGGCCCGCGCCACCAGCCAGAGCCACAGGCTGGGATAACGCGCCTCCAACCAAGCCTGTTGCCCCAGCACCAACCCTGGAAACCAGCCACCCAATAGGAAACCCACGATCGCGCTCAACGCAAAATTCACATAACTGCCAAACCACTGTACCCATTCCTGCACCTTCGTCACCCGCCAAATCCAAGCTAACTGCGCCGGATTCATCTTTGCCGCCGTCACCGCCATCTTGTTGAAATCTAGCCAACTAGCCCGATCTTTAATAAAGTTATCGGCAACAGTTGGTTCCTGCCGTGCCAACACTTCAAAGAATGTATTGAGCAACGCATTGGGGATATAGGGTGGAATGTTATCGTGAGTTGGTACCATCATGCCCTTAGAAAAGAGCCAAGTGACCGAAACATTACTCTGGTAAGCCCGAATTTGATCCAAGTAATTTGTAGTTAACAAATCGTGCTTGAGACAAATATCTAACAGATGGGTTAACCGTCCTAAATTCCGTACCAGCGATCCAAACCCCGTAAAAATTAATGGAGACTGCAACGAAGCTGCATCCCCGATCGAGATTAATCGATCGAATGCTACCGTACGATCGCTGGCATTGCTGCTGAAGTGGCCAGGAATGTAGCCAAAGGTGGCTTTTTTCCACACCAGCTTATCCATATCGCAACGGCGATATTCCGGCAAAATCGTGAAAAAGTCTTCATACATCTCCAGCAATGAGCCGGGATTGTCGGGATGGACTTGGTGATAGTGGAATAGATAGAACGTTAAATCCTTACCTTCCCCAGGAAACAGTTCCCAAATCAACTGCCGCCCCTTGGAGAGGTCACCATGGCTGAAGAGCACATCGCCATACTGCGAATCCCACACCCCATCCTCAAAGCCATCGGAAATAATCGCGCCCACCGTCGGACACACACTATCAAAGGCCCGTCCCCCGTTCAACTGCCACGCGATCGGCGAAGCCGTGCCCATCGCATCCACCAACAGTTTTCCAGTGGCTACTTTAGTCGTTTTCGTCGGTAAATCGATCGCCTGAATCGTCACGCAAGTGCGATCGATATCTGCCCTCTGAAACTCCGTTTCACCCCAAATTTCTCCCCCTGCTGTCGTCAATTTTTCCCCGCACAACCGCAAAAACTTCTCCGCATCGATGGCAATATTCAACACCGTTGGCGTATGCAGAACACTCGATCGGGCCTGAGGCGGATTATTTCCATCAAAGAATTTATGGAATCCATCGACATACTCCGCCGCAATAATTGATTCAAATTCCTCAATTGTAAATAAACCTAGGTCAATTAAACTTTGAAATTCCTTGCGGGAAATATTCCACTCTCGGTTCATCCGGCCAAAGGGTAGCCGCTCCAACAACAGCACCCGATAGCCTAATTGGGCCATCACCGCCGCATGAACCACCCCCAATGCCCCACCGACATAGATGAGGTCATAGTCCGGCGTCGTCTTGCTCAGCGTCCCTGTAGGCTCAGAATTGTCCTGCGATCGTTCAAAGATCACCTGCTTCGGCGTTTGGGGATTGTGTACCCCTTCCCGCCAGCGTTGCTCCCACCAATACACCCGTGTCAGATCGTATTCTCCATTGGGAATTTTTTGGAAATATTTCACCGTTTCCGGATAATCCGCCGCCAAGGACTCAAAAATACTCTGCTGGGACAGATCAATTTTTGGGGGAGCAGGATACTGATTCGGAAAGGCCGATCGAAGGGCTGTATTGAGATGGGTCAGGATGGCTTTTTCCTGGGGCAAAGATTTGTCTGCCCAACGAAAAATCTTTAAATAGGTTGTGCGCTGGACATGCCACACAAAAATCGCAAGTTCTCCCATCCCGATCGCCACCCGGCAGCCGTTCGGAGTCGCCGTTTTCTGGCCGGCTAGAGGTTTGTAGGTGTTCCGCAGCCAGTCACGCACAGCATCGGTTTTGGGTTGGGGGATTTCTAGGTAGAGAACTTCTTTCATTTGCGGTATGAAAACTCCGATCATTTACCGAGGGCAATGGGGTTGACAGGTCGCCAAAATGAGCTAAACTCCTGATACCAAATCAGATAGCTGAGAAATATTTACACTTCTTCATCTTGATTCTAAGGCGTCTTCGCATCTCCTATGAATTATCCCATTCCCCGGAACTCTCGAAATTTGGCATCGTTGCGCCAGCAACCTGTCAACGATGAGTTATTGGCCCAAGCGATCGCAGGGGTAATTGAAAATGCGCGAGCCAGTGGTCAAAGCTTAGATGACGTAAAAGCAGAAGTATTAGCCGATGATTCCTTGTTGGATCCTCAGCAGCGTCGCTGGTTATTCGATATTGTGGCCCAAGCTTGGGATAAGTTGGCGTAATGACGGTGTTGGATTCTGTTTGCTTGGATTCTGCCTTAGAGGTGGAGCGATCGCTCCGTTTGACCGATACCCAAGTCCTGGGAATTGATCTCGGGGGGACTGCGATTAAGTTAGGGCGATTTACGGTAACGGGCAAATGTCTGCAAACCCTAACCTTGCCAACGCCCCAACCTGCTGAGCCGGAACCTACCCTCACAGCAGTCTGCGAAGGCATTGCCCAAATTGATCCGCAGCGTAGCGCAGTCGCCATTGGCATTGGCACTCCTGGCCCCGCCGATCGATCTGGTCGAGTTGCCCGCATTGCCATCAATCTTCCCCACTGGATTGACATTCCCGTTGCCGCCTGGTTAGAAGCCAAGACGGGTCGCCCCACAATCGTTGAAAATGACGCCAATTGTGCGGGTTTAGGAGAAGCGTGGTTAGGCGCAGGCCGATCGTTTCAGAATATGATCCTGTTGACCTTGGGCACCGGAGTCGGTGGCGCAATTTTCATCAATGGTAAACTTTTCACGGGCCGCCACGGAGCTGCGGGGGAACTGGGCCTCATCTCTATGGATCCTGAAGGCCATCCCTGTAAGAGTGGTAATTGCGGTTCCCTAGAGCAGCATCTTGCGATCGCAGCCATTCAGCGGCGATCGGGCAAAGACCCTGCGGAACTATTTGAACTGGCCCGATCGGGGAACTACGAGGCTTTAACCTTCTGGCAAGCCTATGGGCGGGATCTTGGCATCGGCCTCACCAGTTTGATCTATGTCCTGACGCCTGATGCAGTCATTATTGGCGGTGGTATTTGTGACAGTAGTGAGTTTTTCTTTCCCGCTGCCTGGAGAGAAATTGAACAGCGGGTGATGTCCACTTCACGGGATGGCCTACGACTGCTCCGGGCAGAATTAGGTAACCAAGCAGGTATGTTGGGGGCGGCCAAGTTGGCGATCGATCGCTATCTTTCGACAAAGTCCGCCCTGGAATAAAGAATCACGATCGCGGTTAGATCAACGCCACCGAAGTTCTTCCTGTGGCCAACAGGGTTTCTGCACCATGCTTATCCATGGGCCGTGCAAAGAAAAATCCCTGGGCCTTTTGGCAACCAATTTTTAGTAATGCATTCAATTCCGTTTCAGTTTCAATGCCTTCGACTACAACCTCTGGCCCCAAGCTGGCCGCCAGCCGGGTAATGCCTTCAATCATTTGCCACTGCTGATTACAAATAAAGGAGCGATCGATTTTTAACTCCGTAATCGGCAAGGCATACAGTCGGCTGAGGGAGGAATACCCTGTGCCAAAGTCATCGATCGCCAGTTGTACGCCCAGATCCCGCAAGTGCTGCAGCACTTCCACATCTGTCTCTGGATTTTCTAAAATCGCACTTTCCGTAACTTCTAAAATCAGATCGCTGGGCGCAATCCCCGTTGTCTGTAGAACCTCTGAAACATAGGGCACCAAATCCGGCTGTGATAACTGAAGCGCAGAAAGATTTACACTCATTGTCAGGGCTTGTAGCGCTGGAAATTGTTGCTGCCACACCTTCAGTTGATGGCAGGCGGTGCGCAGAACTAAGCGATCGACCTCTTGAATCACCCCCATACGCTCTGCAATCGGAATAAAGACCGCAGGTGAAATGAAGCCTCGCTGGGGATGTCGCCAACGAGCTAATGCTTCAAATCCAATGACCTCATGGGTTTGCAAAACCACGATCGGTTGATAGAAAACCTCCAATCCTTGATTTTGTAAAGCTTGTTCAAACTCTCGTTCTAGGTGAAACTGTTCCATGTCTGACTCTGTCCAAATTGTCACTACTGGAACAGTTTCTTTTTCAATTGCTTCTGCAAGGCGAATCAGGCGATCGATATTACGCAACGCCATACCGAGTAAGGCTTGCCCCTGCTGCGACTGGGCATTGAGCTTACCGTCGTGGAGCAGCCCGAGTGCGCCTCGGATAGAGTTCAAGGGCGTCCGTAATTCATGACTAATTAAAGCGATGGGATCCTGCAATGCCTCAGGTCTACCGTTATTGGCTTCATCCTGAATAGGTTGTGGCATTTGAGCAACTGTTTCTGAAAGTTTACCGATCATTCGTTCATTCCTTGTTATGAAAGTCATCTAGGCGGACACTGATAACCAGAGTGAGGCGGGTTGGAATGACGATCGTAGTTGCTAGTCCACTGCGATCGTCATCAAGTTAATTACTGACCTTTTCGTAACGGTGGTAATCTCAACTTTCAACATTGGTGGGTTCCTAGGGGTATGTCTTTTATAGCCCTTGCTTCAGTCATTGTCATACCTCAGTCATTTCAGCCACCTTTTCAGGGCCGCTTTAGCACTTAGACTTGCCTGAGTCTCCAGCGATGAGAAGCTATATAGCCCATGAAGAGCAGATTATCGATTAAAAATGGAATAAGCGTGAAAATTTTCCGATCTATTTTACTTTTCCAATAAATTAAAATATAGCACTGATGGCACTGACCCAAAGCTCAATCCCAATCGCACAAGAATTCGCTCGAACAACCGTTGGGTTAAAATATAAAACCAAGGTGAAGCCATGGTGAAGATTCCGATAAACTGGTCTCAATCCAATGAATGATTGAGTCAAGTTTTGATTATTTGTGGGGAATAATCAAGGTTAGACCAGGGATGACTGACTGTAGTCTCCTTGATAAGCATCTCCTACCATCCTGGTGCAACCGAGTCTTGGTGTTTAAGAAGCTACAGAAAGATGACTGAGTAGCATTTGTCATTAATGCATTTGCTGATAAATCTTCACTATGGATCAATACGTTGATGATCAACCTGTTTACCTGAAGTCCACTCTTTTGCCTTATGTTTCTGAATAGTCAAGATTCGCTGCTCCTTGTACATTTGTGTCCGATCGCTGGGTCTAAAAGCTTTATTCGAGAGTTTCGCCTACAAAAAACTGGTTGGATGAGAGTGAGTCTATGGAAAACTTCTTAGTAGTGCGATATTTCTTGCCGTAGGTTGCCGAGTCTATGGAGTTATCAGTTTCATTATGCAAGTGCAGATGATTTCATTATTTAATTTCATGTCGTTGATAACACCGATGTTAAATTTTCTAAGATTGATGATCTCTCCTAGTTAGATACGAGTTTTTCTGGACATTGTGTGTGAAATCCTATGCGACTAACTGATTGTCAGACTCTTTTCACGGACTTCATCACTCTTTATTAATTACCCACATCAATTAACTTTTTGTTCGCTTTGTTTGTAATCAAAAAACACGAAACATGCTTTAAAAGAATTGGAGTTTGATGACTATGTTGAAGCGTATCTTAGTGATTGACGATGAAGAAGACATGTGCGAAATCGCCAAGATTTGCCTACAAATTACTAATACTTGGGATGTCCTAACGGCAACTTCTGGGGAAGAAGGAATTGAAATAGCGGAAGCCAGTCTTCCAGATGCAATTTTACTGGATGCTGCTATGCCTCGGATGGATGGTTTGCAAACGCTTAAAAATCTCCATTCCAATCCTAGGACGCAAAATATTCCCGTAATTATGCTGACGGCAACTGTTAAAGTAGCATCTCAACGAGAATATTTAGAATTTGGAGCAAAAGCGGTTTTGATTAAGCCATTTGATCCAGGAAGTTTGGCTAGTCAAATTGAAGTCGTGTTGGGATGGATACCTTCCAATGAAGGTGGAAAAATTTTATAGTTGATTATTTCTTGCCTTTCTGCAAAGACTGGAAGAACCAAGGTGATTTCATTACTTTGGCAAAATATTTATTTTGAATCGATCACAATCGTCTTAAAAGTGATGTTTAAAGCTTGAAACTTTAAAGCGCTGGGTTTTAGGTGACTTACAGTTGAGGGGTTTACCAGTAGCTTCTGAACAGTTATCTTGAGCCTGACTGTGTTAAACCGTTAAACAAGCAGGCCCAACTAATTTTGTCTGCCTAACTCACGGGGGGAATACACTGCGCTCACTGCAAAAATTGGTCTAGTTAAGTTGTGCTAATAGAGTGGGAGATTTAGAGAGCGTCGATCGAGATCCGGTTTCACTAACCAATTCAGTGTACCCTGGTCAAGCTTGTTATGCTTCTCTGTCCACAGTCGGTCACTGTGAAACTACGCCTTCATAAGATCGACATGCTTCTGAGATAAGGTCCTCGATATACTAAGTATTCAATACACTCAGTACTCAAGACATCAAATTACTTGAGACACTGAAGCACTCGATACACTAAATTACAGGGCTGACTTGGTTAGCTGGTTTCCTTTCTGTCGGTTACCCCCACTATGGCATCTATCGCCCGCAAGAACCTATTCGAAGACATTCCCCGCTTTTTGGTTGCTCAGGCTGGGATTATGTTTGCTGTGAGCCTAGTGACTATCCAGCTAGGCATTCTGAAAGGGTTTAGCCGATCGACGGCGATCGTGGTTGATCACACCACGGCTGATCTTTGGGTGACCTCCCAGGAAATGGTCTACTTTGAGCTAACGTCTGCTTTACCCGCCGACTACCTCACCCAAGCTGAAAAAGTGTCAGGGGTCGATCGGGCAGAAGTTCTACTCCTTCGCTCTGGACGCTGGCGAGATGCCAATGGCAAACTGGCTCCTGTGAGAATTTTTGGCTTTAATCCCGATGGGCAACTCTTTGCAGGGTGGAAAATTTTGCAGGGCAAGATCGAAGACCTCAAGCAGCCCTACACCGTCATGCTAGATCAAGATAGCCGTCGATCTCTGGGGCTTCAGCAAGTTCGCGATCAAGGCAGCATCGGATTTTTACCTGCTACGGTGGTCGGATTTTTGGATGATGTGCAATCCAATGCCTCTAGTCCCTTTCTCTTTGCTTCCCTAGAAACAGCTAATGCCTACGGTACCGCAGAACTCTCGAGTTCCATCACTTGTACTCGTCAAAGCAACGGAGAACTCAACTGCACTAACCGCTTTCAGAATCGGCCCTTGGGCCAGAAGGTAGGAGACATTCAACCGCCTGCTCGATTAAATTTAGGCGATCCCATTACTTATATTTTGATTCGGGCCAAACCTGGCGAAAATCTTGATCTGCTTAAACAGCGTTTACGGGATGCCTTACCTGGCACAGAAGCCCATACCCGCAAGGAAATGGCTGCCATAACCCGGAATTATTGGGAAGAGCGAACCGGTGTGGGATTCATCCTTGGCTTAGGGGCTACCGTCGGTTTTATTGTCGGCATGGTAGTGGTCGGACAAATTTTGTATTCCTCTGTTGCCGATCACATCCGTGAATTTGGAACTCTTAAGGCAATGGGTGCGTCCAATTGGGTAATCTACCGCGTAATTATTGAACAAGCTTTGTGGATGTCAATTTTGGGCTATGTTCCCAGCATTTTGCTTTGTGTTGGACTAGTGGACTGTCAGTTTTCAATTTGTGGATAGAGGCGCTTCAGTCGAATCCGAGCATCGGCAGTAGTAAACTGCCAATCTACTGCCTTTTGCAATTGATTACGTTCAGTGTACCAAGCC
>NZ_JBLZFX010000046.1:0-45401 GCF_050753345.1 Alkalinema pantanalense CENA528
AAGGCCAAGAAGGTTGCGTTAGTGGCTTGTATGCGAAAGTTGCTGACGATTCTCAATGCCATGGTCAAGCAGGGAACCTTCTGGAACCCTGCGGCCATAGCTAATCCAGGGCAAGTTCTGCCCCAACCTACTTGACTTTCAAGATAATCGCTAGCCCCCCTTCAAAAGGGGGGAATAGGAGGAAATCAAAGATAGGTAGAGTAAAATCTCTACTTTTAGCCTGATTTCTTCAAAGTCCCCCTTTTGAAGGGGGATTTAGGGGGATCAGCAACGTCTCCTCAATTTCCTGCCGAACAGAGCGACTCACGTAACAATCACTGTTCAAACACTGCACCAGCAACAGGTTGGCATCATAGTATTGCTGGAGCAATTGCTTTTGCGATGCAGTAAATTGCCAGTCGTGACCAATATTACGATGGTTGATCATGACTTGTCGCAGTTCCTCTGTCCATTGTGAACCATTTGTCTTCCACCACTGCTTAAAGTTATTTAGGTTTTGCTTCGCTGCTGAAAACTGCCCAGATAGCTGCTGAAGCTGAAGCTTCAGATCGCTATCTGATCGGTCGAGGGCGAGGTCGAGGTCGAGGGCGAGGGCGAGGGCGCGGTCGAGGTCGCGGGCGAGGGCGAGGGCGAAATAATAGGCTCGGATAGCAGCGGGTTTGTAGGGGGCTTTCATAGATTGAGCTTTTTCATTGACCCATTGCAGAAATCGTTGAATTTTTTCATCGCCCGCTACCATGCCATCGATCTTGACTTTCATGGCCAATAGCAATTCATCGGCACTCCGCAGCATTTCCACTGTCAGAAAAAGCACCTCCCGCCAGCGCTTTTCCAGCATCTGCTCCACTAATTTTTGCCGTACAGTATTATCCCGTGATTCCGCAATTTCCCGTGCTGCAAAGTACTCCTGAAACGTCAGATGGGAAAAGGAATAAATCCCACTGGCCCGCTCCACCAATAACCCATGCTGCGCCTCGATGCTGCGTAACACTGCTTCACTATCTAAATGCAATGCCTCCGGATCGTCCTTTGCATCGGGCAAATTGCCAATGTAATCAGAAATATAATTCTCCAGAACCCGTCGCTTCAGGAAATATTCCTTCCGTTGAAAAGCGGTCAGTGCAATGGAACTAAGTAAATCTTCCTTGCGTTTGAGGGATAGTTTCTCGTAAACCTGTTCCCGTTGAATCTTACGTTTTCCATCCCATTTCTTAAGCAGTAGATCAATGCCTTCTTTATAGAGTTCTGCCCGATTTGCCGGAAAATCCACCGCATCCTCAAAAATTAAACATAGTAGCGTTAATAACAGTGGACTACTTGCCAATTCCTTAACAGGTTCATTTTCCTGTAACTTCTCTACCATCAAGTCGGCTCTAGCTGCATCCTCCTTCGCCCGGAACCAATTCCCCACAA
This sequence comes from Alkalinema pantanalense CENA528, assembly GCF_050753345.1. Taxonomy (NCBI): domain Bacteria; kingdom Bacillati; phylum Cyanobacteriota; class Cyanophyceae; order Leptolyngbyales; family Leptolyngbyaceae; genus Alkalinema; species Alkalinema pantanalense. The sequence goes on from NZ_JBLZFX010000046.1 coordinate 1,414, forward strand.
ATGTTTCAATTTGCGCATCATCAAAATCCGCCACCTCCACTTCCGTGAAAGTTTCCAAACTATAGTCCTTCGCGGCAATGCGGCAGGTCACCACCACTGCATTCTCCCCCAACCGCTGCACCAACGCCTGAATCTGCGCCAAAACCTGCTTTGTATCCTCTTCCCGGACTTCATCCAGTCCATCCAACAACACCAACCCCCGCCCCGCTTGTAGAATGACTTGCGCATACTGTCCCACGGTTTCCTGGGCAATATACCGAATTAGATCACTCCGTTCCGGTGATTCTGCAAAAGCTTTCAGCGTCACAAAGATCGGTACCCGATCGGCAAACAGATCCCCCGCCAAACATTGCATCGCCAAATATTTCAGAAACGTCGTCTTTCCGGCTCCCGGCTTACCCAACACCAACAAATTGCGATACTTCAGCACCGCATCCCGTCCCGGCACCCGCTTTTCCGTGACCTGTGACAACCCAAAGCGATCGAATTCCTCCAAATCGCAATCTCTTAGTAGATCATCCAGCCCCAGCCGTCGCCGCCCCAGCACCCGCTCCAGGATATTCACATTCGTATAAATGCCCCGATCGCCCGTCAGTTCGATCGGCTGCTCCATATCCAACACTCGCATTGTGCCGCACTGCTTCTGAATGTAGGGACGCACCGCCTCACGGGTCTGCTGCACCAAAGCTTGAATATCAACCTGCTCACCTTCTCTCTGGGAAGCCACAACCTCCGGAGTAGTCCCAGCGATTCCTGCAACTACCTGCCAATCTAAATTCAGCACTTCGCAAATCTGTACAAAAATGTCGTTGCTGACGTTTTTCCCTTTAAAAAAATTGTCAACTGGCTGTCGGCTGAGAGTGAGACGCTGCCTCAACGTGGTTCGATTCAACCGCATCCCCTTCAACGCAACCTTAGCCTGTTCAATTCCCTCAGGGGTCGCTTGCAACGATCGATCGGCCATAGCTTCCGCACAAAAAACTTGCGCCTATTCTATCGGATCAATCACAAGTCATCCACTCCACATACACAACTCATACACCGCACAAACCCAAGCCAGACAAGCCTTCAGCGATATTACAGGAGTCCATTCAACTACCGGAGATGACTCCCATGAAATTCAACCAAAAACCCCAAATGACCCAAAAAGCTGACTCAAAATCCAGCCTCGATCGGGAAGACGCTTGGATGCAAGTCATCGAATTTGCCGTCATTTTCCTAGCCACCTGGCTCAACCCCAGTGCCGGAGTGGGCATCTTTCTCCTCAAACTCTGCTTCCAAATCCTCAAAGTCCTGCGCCACCACCATCGTCCCTAACAACCCCTCCACCCACTCCCGATCCTCCGGCTGCAACGGCGGCGTCAGCGGTTGACTGTAATCGATCGCCCATTCCAACGCCGCCGCCTCATACACTCGCCGCAGCAACGCATTCAAATCCACGATCGGTTCCACATCCTCCCCCAGCAACGGCACCGGAAAACACGGCAACCCATCCCGCAAACTAAACGCATACAACTCCGCCAAAGACGGCCTGCGATCGCCCCCACTCCCCAGAACCCGCCCCCGCTGCTCCACCCGACTTACCAACACCCGATAATCCGACGCCACCTCCGGCTTCATCGGCATCGGCTCCCCACCCCGCAACAAATCAATCTCAATCAAATGACTCTGACTACTCAACACCTTCAGCCGCTTACTCAAATACTGATCTCGCCCCTCCCCCGATCGCTTATTCTTCGGCGACAACACCTCAATCACCGTCACCACCCGCCCCGTCGCCACCTCCCGCACCTCGATATACCGTTCGATCGTCGTTTCCGACTCCGGCAACTCCACCACCAGCGGTTGACTCAGCGTCAGCATTCCCGCCTCCGATCGCCCCTGGGAAAACCGCTCTCCCCCGATCGGTTGCCGCACCACCGCCACATCAGGAATCCCCACCAAAACCGACTCCTCATAAACCCGCTTTTCCACCGCCGCCCGGTATTTAGGCGTAATGCGTGAATTCAGCAGCCGTGCCAACTCCACAATCAACCAGGAATGCACCTCAGACCATAGAGCCGGAGTTTCCAGATAGGGATTCATTCCCGGAAAAGGCGACGGCATAAACCTAACCTCATAGAACCACCACTCCCACTATAAAACCTGAAAAAATCAAGCCTACAAAAACATTGCATAAGCTTCCCGGATTCCCCCTACATTGCCCTTGTATGGAACCTATAGGTGAATTTTCGGAGTTCCCTCCTGCCCAAAGGAGCAATCTTCAGAAAATAGCCCTCAATCACCATCACGCACATAACGTCTCAGTGAATTCCAACACACTAGCTATGCAAACCCTTCGACGATTTCGCCATACCATCCTCGCGATCGTAGCTGCCCTCGGCGCGATCGGCCTCGAAAGCCTCCTCCGTCGCGGGATGGCCCTCATCCTGAGCGCATTCATGCTCGGTGGCCCCACCCTCCCCGGCGAACTCGTCGCCAACGCCCAAGACCTCTCCGACGAACTCATCCCACCCACCCTACAACGCATCGCCAACTGCACCCTCAACGCCAGCGGCGATCTCAACCAAGGCCGCAGCTACGGCGACCCCCACATCAAAACCTTCGACGGCAAAACCTATAGCTTCCAAACCGTCGGCGAATTCCTCCTCGCCAAAGCCCAAAACAACCCCTTTGAAATCCAAGCCCGCCATACCCCCGTCAACCCCTCCCTCTCCCTCAACAGCGCCGTTGCTATGCGCATCTGCGGCGATCGCCTCAGCTTCTACACCCAAAACTTCCCCGACGGCGACAGCAGCCACGGCGTCTGGGTTAACGGCAAACCCATCACCGTCGGCGAAACCCCCATCACCCTCCCCACTGGCGGCGCGATCGCCCTCAAAGATAACCTCTACGTCATCAACTCCCCCACCGGAGAAAAAGTTACCCTCGCCAAATCCACCGTCCAACAACAAACCTTCTTCAACATCGCCGTTTTCATTCCCAACTCCCAAAGGAACCAAATGATCGGCCTGTTGGGTAACTTCAACGGCAACCCCAAAGACGACATGACCATTCGCGGCAAAGGCGTCCTCCCTGAACAATCCAGCTACGGCAATCTCAGCCAAGCCCTCAGCTTCGTCGGCGTCAGCACCGGCCCCGTCTCCCTCAGTGCCGCCGAACAACTGTACTTCAAGCAAATGTATAACGAATTTGGCAATAGCTGGCGCGTCTCCGCCACCGAATCCCTGTTCGACTATCCCCAGGGCATGACCACCGCCAAATTCACCGACCTGAAATTCCCCAACGAATACCTCACCCTCAATATGCTCGGTCGTCAGCGCATCGAAGCCGCCCAACAAACCTGCCAAAAAGAAGGCGTCACCGCTGACATGATGGAAGGCTGCATCTTCGACGTAGGCTTTTCCGGCTTCTCCGGCTTCGCCCGCACCACCGCCCAAGTCAACAGCTACCTCAAAACCGCCCAAGCCCTCTTCCCCGGCCTCGGCATCCCCACCGTTGAGCAAGCCGTCGATCGAGCCGTGGAAAAAGTCCGTCCTAAAGTTTGTCTTCCCTTCGTCGGTTGCCGTTAACACCATTGCATTTGTAACTAATTAGATTCACTAAAAAACCTCCTCATCCGATCCCGGAGAGGAGGTTTTTTGTAGCACAAGGATAGAAGGAGTAAGTTAACTAGCCGGGAATTATTTTAGGGATACACACGTGGCCGATATCAAGGGATATAGGCTTCGATCGAATTGGCTCGATCGTGTTAGCGCTTCTTAATAAAGATTTGGGTGAAGTAGATTTCACCTTTGGCATTTCGGCTGACACCAATTCCGGTGAGATTGAAATTGCCACGAATGTTCCGCAAGTGTCCTGGACTCTTGAGCCAGCCCTGTACTGCTTGCTTTGCTGGATCGGAATAGCCATAGTTGTAGGCCACATTCTCAGCCGCGCCACTCCAAGGAATCACCGCACCGATCGCCTTAATCCGTTGATCAAACCCTTGGTGGCCAAAGGGGACTTTCTTACTCGCCATGTTTTGGCTATGGATGCGAGACTGTTGCGTAATCGTACTATTGAGTACCAAGGGAGCTAACCCTTGACTCTTACGGTAGGCATTAATCTGGTTAAACACCGCCTGCTCCAAAGAGGCCGTCGTGGGCGCAGAAGTTGCTTGAGCAATGCGGACGGGCTGCTGCGCTTCCACTAAGGAAGTCATTTCAGCTTGCAGCGTGGGGGCGATCGTTGCTGACGTTTGGGCCGTAGGAGCCGCTGTGGTCGATCGGGCATGGACTGCTACGCCCAGAGATGTCCCCATTGCCAATAAAACACCTGCCACGCCAACGGAAAGAGGTCTAATCATTATTTCGATCTCCTTACAAATTGAACTCTTGGCAGATACACCTAAATACTCAGAGAGATTAAGAGAGACATGTTATGCAAGACGTTTTCTGAATCAGCAATTCAGTCTGCGTCATTTGCCCCTCTAATTGTGCGGAATGCTGCTGCAATTGCCAACCGTGTTATGCCACTAATGCAATTGGGTTGGGACTACGATGCATGATTTTTCGAGTTTGTGACTGCTAATTTTTGTAATTGTAATGGCTCGATCGGGCATTCTGACAGCATTTCACTTCTGGTTCGCAAGCTTGCACTGTTTGTGCTTCCCGTTTAGCCACTTTATGATCTGGCACGCGATCGGGCACCGAATTCCTGGTCTAAATCTCTAGCCTTTCAATACCATTCAGCCTCGCGATCGTTGGATTGGTTGGGCAGAAATCAAGCTTGGGTTAAGTTGGGGTTAATTCCAGTCGATTTGGGGTTAGGCCAAGGGGTAAATCCGATCGCCCGTTGCGGGGTCAAATATAAAGAGTTGATTGGGATCGAGGGCAATGGGTAAGCGATCGCCCACTTGCAAAGCTTGGTCGATCGGTACAATCAACATCAATGCGGTATTTGCCCCCTGCACCCGCACCAAGGTTTCCCGACCCAGTGGTTCAATCACGTCGATCGTGGCGTGGAAATGGGGATTTGTCGAATTAATTGTGAGATATTCTGGCCGAATGCCTAAATCGTAGGTCTGGCCCGATCTCAAAGTTTCCGGCAGCGCCACCGATCGTCCAGTTTCCCCCAGCGTGAACGATTGCCCCTCCACCTGCCAACGATCGCCCAAAAACTGAGCGGGCAAAATATTCATCGGCGGACTGCCCAGAAACGTTGCCACCATACGATTGGCGGGTTGGTTGTAAATCGTTTGTGGATCGCCAATTTGCTGAACTTGCCCCCGATCGAGCACCACAATGCGATCGGCCAGGGTCATCGCTTCCGTTTGGTCGTGGGTGACGTATACCGTGGTAATGCCCAAACTCTGGTGCAATCGCTTCAGTTCTGTGCGCGTGTCATCCCGCAGTTGCGCATCCAAATTCGACAGTGGTTCATCTAAGAGAAAGAGCTGGGGTTGCCGCACGATCGCCCGTCCCAGGGCCACCCGCTGCTGTTGCCCACCGGAGAGTTGTTTCGGTTTACGATCGAGCAATGGCGCAATCTCCAAAATCTCCGCCACTTCCTGCACGCGGCTTTGCATCGTAGCTGCATCCACCTTGCGCATTTTGAGGCCGAAGGAGAGATTTTCGCGCACAGTCATGTGGGGATAGAGTGCATAATTTTGGAACACCATGGCCACATCCCGCTGCCGCGCCGGAATCTCATTGACCCGTCGATCGGCGATATACAGATCTCCGCCCGTTGGCGTTTCCAATCCCGCCAGCATTCGCAAAATCGTAGACTTCCCGCACCCCGAAGGCCCCACCAAGACCCAAAACTGCCCATCGGGAATCGTAAAACTCACTTCCCCGACCTGAGATCCGCCCGAAAACTGACGAACTAATTTTTCTAGGCGTACTGTTGCCATTGCAAATCTTCACCGTCTTTTGATAATTTCACCATTTTAGAAACTATTCATTGATACTAAAAATTCTTGATTTTATTTTTTAAGCTATCAAAACTAAACGTTGGTATCCAGTAGAATTATTTGAGATATCCCCAATCCTCTTCATCCACGATCGGACTAACAATATCCCCAATAGTTTCTCCCTTACCTGCAATCAAGGGTGATGGCGATCGACGTTTGATTGCAGTAACCTCTGTTGCTTCCAAAATGGTCACAATGACGCGAGCAGACTTTTCCATAGGCTTATCCTGTAGCCACTTAAATTGGCCATCTTCATAAATTGCCTCATAGCTTTTCAACATCGGCTTCTCCTAGCAACTCCAGATTTTCATACAGATCTGCCAACATAATTTCAGTCGCTACAGTAGACAAAATAACTTTATCACTTCGATTATTGTATTCAGTAAATAGCCATTGGTTTTCCCGTTGTTTAACGTAATGTTCAACATGAAATTGGTACTGATCGATCAACAAATACTCTTGGAAAGTTGGTATCGATCGGTAGGCTGCAAATTTTTCATCTCTATCGTAGGCTTTGGTCGATTCTGATAGCACCTCCGCAATCACGATCGGATTCATCACCGTATCCTTGCGGCCTGGTTGCAACTCCACCGGACGCGGCACAATCATGATATCGGGATAGGTATAGAGATTGCTAGCGGGCACCCAAAGTCGCTGATCGGTCACAAAAATACTGTAGGGCTGGCTTTTCAGGGCAGATTTCAGTCGGAAAAGCAGATTGCCGACAATTTCATTATGGGCTGGGGTTCCGCCAGTCCTGGGGACAATCTCTCCACTACGAAATTCATGGCGCGTTTGCGACTGGACTTCCCGCTCCAGATACGCTTCCGCTGTATAAAGTTGAGGTGAGGCAGTAGTCACTGTCATACCCGATCGACCTCCATAAACCAGACATTCCCTGCAACCTTATCCTCCTACTAGCTCAATTCTGACGCACTTTTACCCCGCTAGGCTGATCGATCGCCTCTCTGCCAATCATTCGGTTTTCTAGCCCTTACCATAGGTTTCTCTGAGGACAATGATTAGAAACCCCAAGCAAGAAAAGCAAAATTTTGTTAAGCAAGGTGTGTACCATGGTTTATTGACTCTTTTGAAGCATTAGGTACCCACCATGACCGCAACCTCCGCTTCGATGCCCGCATTCTGTGAAGGCATTCAGTACTTTGGTCAACAGCCCCAAGGGTTCGATCAGTACGGCAAAACCCCCGCGATCGCCCCAGGATCCAAGGCCGTCAATCCCACGGATCCTGCCGCTGCCTACCAAACCCTGCTCTATGCCGACGCACTGCGGTATCTCATCCTCCAGATGACGGGCAGCAAAGCCTCGGGACACCCCGGCGGATTTGCCAGCCAAGCGGAAGCCTATGCCGCCCTGGTCATGTTGGGCCATAAAAACTTTGTCACTGAAGTTGGCCACCATGCCCCCGGTTTCTACTCCGCCATGTTCCTGGACAAGTCCCTAGAAGACATGGGCATCAACACCGTGCAAGATCTGCGCGATCGCTTCCGGGAACGTCATGGCTTACTGGGTCACCTCTCCGGCCAAATTCCCGGCCTGCTGGCTCCGGCGGGTCCCCTGGGCCAGGGCCAACACTTTGCCATGGCCGGTGCATTTCTCCATCCCGGCGTCCTGTTCCCCTGCACGATCGGCGATGGTGGCCTGGGCGAACCCTACATCATGAGCGCGATCGCCCACTTCAACACCGCCTACCCCACGGTGACCAACTTCCTGCCTATTCTGGTCTGGAACGGCTATTCCCAGGAGCACCACAGCATGGTGTCCCTCAAGTCCAACCAAGCCATGACGGATTACTGGGCAGCCCACGGGTTTGCAGAAGTGGTGTTGATCGATGCGAAGGATTTCGACGACCAAAACCAGCCCGGAGACTACGTTGATAGCACGATGTTCTCCTTTGAGCAGCGGTTGGCCTTTGGGCAGGCGGTTCTGGCCGCAGCGGATAAAGCGGCCCAATCGGCTCTGGGTGGTAAGCTGACGGTGCTGATCATCAAGCAACTCAAGGGTGCAGGCGTTCACGCACGGGGAGCCAAATCTCACAACCTCTACGCCCACCACACCCTAGACAATCCCGACCTGATCGCCGGGATGCAGTCCTGTGCCCTCTCCCCAGAAGCCTGGGATCTCGTGCGCACCAACTGCGAACGGGCAGGCGGTGGCCCCGCTAGTAAAACCGTGGTGACCGAGTTTGTCCGGCCTTTACCCGACCTAGGCAAATTGCCCTTGGAAGAATTCGCGATCGGGGGTGATGCCAAGGTTTCCACCACGGTTATGGGGCAACTGGTGGGCTATGTGGGTAAGCAGGATGGTGCATTTGTCGTCACCAACGCCGATGGTAACGAAGCCTCGGGTATGGCGAACATCAACCAGACTTTGAAAATCATTCACCCTACGGAAGATCCACTGTACAACCAGCATCCCGGTGGTCAGGTCTATGAACCGTTGAATGAAGATGCCTGTGCGGGCTTTGCTGCTGCCCTGGCGTTGTTTGGCGGTCGTAGTCTCTGGTGTTCCTACGAATCCTTTGCGATCAACGGGCTTCCCATTTGGCAAACCGTCACCCAAGCCATGGCGGAACTGCGCCGTCCCACGCCCTCGACGATTACGCTGTTTACCGCCGGGGCACTGGAACAGGGCCGCAACGGCTGGACGCACCAACGCCCGGAGGTGGAAGCCTACTTCGCTGCCATGATGCGCAATGGGAATGTGTTCCCCGTTTTCCCACCGGATGCTAACAGTATCCAAGTCTGCTATGACTGGGCCTTGGGCACTTCCAACAAAGGTGTGGTGATTACGGCTAGCAAATCTCCGTTACCGATTCGGACAACGTTTGCCCAAACGCAGGAAGGATTGCAAAAGGGTGGTGTTGTTCTCCACGAAAGCAACGGAAGCAAGAAAGTTACGTTTGCCGTGGTGGGTGATATGATTCTCAATCCGGTATATGCCGCTGCGCAACAGTTGGAAGCCCAAGGTTACGGGGTTCGCATCGTCTCAGTGATTAATCCCCGTCGTCTCTATCGGCCTACGGATGTGCTGTGGGAAACTACGTCGGATCCCGATGGCAATTTCTTGGATGATGCAGAATTTGAAGCGTTGTTTGGTGGCGATGCGGTGATTGGTGTGACGGGTGGCCCTGCCAATATGCTGGAGCCGATTATGCTGCGCAGTTCTGTGAAGCGGGATGTCGTCTCCTGGAAGCGCGGGGAAACCACGGCTTCTGCGGGCGAGTTAATGGCACTGAATGGTATTACGGCGGAAACGTTGGTGGCTCGATCGATCCAATTAGCGGGTTAAAACGTAGCGGTTACATGTCGGTTCGATCGAACCTCTAAATTCAACTAACACGAAGTCCCTAGAAGTACCCTCCTGGTTTTCCTAGGGACTTTGTGCGTTGTACCCGCTGAATTGAAGCAGGGGGTATTGAAGCAGAGAGTACGGGATCGATCGCGAGGTTCAAAAGCTTGCAAAATCAGCGAGTGCTCAAATTAATCGCATCACTTGTCCGATCGAACCGTCTAATACCTCATTTATTTTATGTCGATTGCCCTTACTGATACTATTACAACGCTGGCTGAAGCAGAGTGACAATTTAAGCTGTTGCGAACGGAAGATGGAGCGTTTTTCCCAGAATGGCAGACTCAGTTACCGGAACTGTCTGACACTGAGCGATCGGCGTTGGAGGAGTTGCGGCGGCGCTATCTCTATCAACGATCGCAAAGTCACCTGTTAGAAGGGACGGTTAAGCTGTTGCTGGCTTCGTTGCTGGCTTCTCCCTTGCTGGCGATCGCGGGGTTTTATGATCTGCCGTTTCGGGTGCGGGCGGAGGAATCGGTACAGTTGACGCTAGAGGATAGGGAAGAAGTATTGCAAGGGCGAATGGATGTCCTAGTTCTAGTGAATCAGTTTTGGGTGGTGGTTTTGGAGTCTAAGAAAACGGCGTTGTCGGTATGGACGGCATTGCCGCAAACTCTGGTGTACCTAATGGCTAATCCTCATCCAGGGCAACCTAGTTTTGGGTTGGTGGCTAATGGGGATGAGATTCTGTTTATCAAGTTGGTGCAGCAAGAGCGACGGCTGTTTGAAGATTAAACGGATTCGGGTTCTGGGGTGAGGGTTAAACCGCGATAGATCTGTTCGATCTCAAAACTCAAGTTAATGCTTTTGAGTTCAAGGGTGTCGCCTGCCTGGTAGTTAGTGATCACCCAGTCGCCTGCTTCATTTTTGTGGTACAAGTCTATTTCGATGCTGGTGGAACTGACTAACAGATAGTCAATCAGCATGGGGTTTTGGCGATATATACGAAATTTTCCACCACGGTCGTAGGCTTCGGTGCTGGGGGAGAGAACTTCAACAATGAGGCAGGGGTAGGTGATGTATTGGGTGGTGGTTTTGTCGCGATCGTCGCAGGTGACGCTGGCGTCGGGGTAGGTGTAGTTGTTGGCGTTCAGAATATTGACTTTTATATCGGAGTTGCCAACAATGCAGTCGCTATTTGTTAGGTGACTGTCGAATAGAGCCGTTAGCTTGATGGCAATGCGGCCATGATTGATGCTACCACCGGTCATGGCATAGACTTGGCCGTCGATCAGTTCGTGTTTCTCTAGCTGCTTTTCTTCCCAAGCGAAGTATTCTTCGGGGGTGAAGTGGCGGGCGGTGTCTTTGGCTGCAACCATAGTTTTAGCTCCTGGAGATATGGCCAGCGCAGTTTTAGGCTGTTTGTTCTAGATTTTAACAATTTAGACAAACATTGGTTGGAGGAAGCCTTTTTGGAATTGTTCGGTTGGTTCGATCGTACGGGAGAGGGCGATAATTTTGGGCGCGATCGCATTGCTCTTGCACGTTCTTGCAGCGATCGCGGCGCATGATGGAAATTACCTGAAACACAACAGCACTGCTGACAATGGATGAGTGAACAGTGCGTTGAGCAGGACGGTATTCAAACAATGTTACAAGTGAAGGATGTGAATTCAGTGAGATGGATTGTGGAGGTGATGATTGATGCAAACTCCATGAGTTGAGTCCAGCGCAATTATGGCAGCTTGGCATCGAGGCTTTGGTGAAGGCGTTATGTGCGGTGGGAATGGCGCGTTTTTTGCAGCAATTTGATCGGGGCAGTGGAGATTACACTCGAGATCGCGATTCGCTTTTGGATGGCATTACCTGAGAAGATGCGATCGCTCAAATTAAGCAAGCTCGCGAGTGAAAAGGCCAAAAGATGACGGTTCAGTAGAGTGTGAGAACGCCGATCGATGAGTCTTGAGCGAGTCGTTGAATCATGTCTGTTGCCGATCGGACGATCTGTGCAATGGCTTGGGTTGAACAATTACCGCGACGAATCCAAATAACTTTGGGTGGAAAACCGCGCATCAGGCTGAGGTCGTTGTAGTCGGAGTCTCGAGTGACGATCGTGAAATCATTTTGAGTAGCGTAGTCCCAGATTTGCTGATCGTTAGCCTGATCCATGCCCAGTAAAAGACGTGCTGGGAGTTGGGATGAATGTCAGCCAGGAGATTGACCAGGCGCGGGGAGAGGTTGTGGTCAAACAGAAGCTTCATGCGGCAATCGTTAGGGTTTTCTGCTCACGATCAGCGGCATAGGCAAGGCAGGCAAGGATATCGGTGGGGGTGAGGTACGGAAAATCTGCCAGGATTTCCTCGGTGGTCATGCCGGAGGCGAGGTAAGAAAGGACATCATAGACGGTGATGCGCATGCCGCGAATACAAGGTTTGCCACTGCGTTTACCCGGTTCGAGGGTGATGATGTCTTGGTAGTTCATGGGGATTGCGATGGGAGTCCGATCGCCTATCATTTTAGCAAGTCGAACGCTCCCAAAAACACTGTGAGATCGCAGCGATCGCATTGCTCTTTCACGTCCTTGCAGCGATCGCGGCGCATGATTGAAATTACCCGATGCTCATGAGTGTTGATTGAAATACTTTGAAGCCCATCGGGATCTGTTATTTGAGTAACAACGTCGATCATCTCAGGAGCTATTTAAATGCTCCAATAAGCTTGTTATTAGTAGCTCTTAACTCCGTTAACAGATAAGAGACTGTATTAATCCATTGCTTATAGATCGATTATAGTCAATACATCCCTTTTCCATTCTTCATCAGAAGGATAGAAACAACAGACGACCATATGGTAACTATTTGGGATTTTGTACGTCACTACGATCTAGCACGACAATGCAAGTTAGGTCTTGCTTAATACCGTACAATTCTCTCTACCCTGCTCTTCTGGGCAGTACGATTTATTGAGCTTCAAACCAACCTCTTACAGCTTCAATACCTATCCCTAAAGGAGCAAATAAAACTTTCGCTGCTTCTAAACCTGCTTCCTTCAGAGCATTACTGAGCCGAGCTTTAAAAGTTGGATTGTGCTGAATTTCTTGTTGAATAGCCACTTCAAGGTTTATAGGGTTAGATTGCTGTAGTTGGCCTAACAATTCTTGAATCTCGGAAACAGCTTCTACTGAAGATTGTGAATTGAGATTAAGAATGAAGTCACCCTCCACATTACCAGTAATTGCTGTAATGGGCGCATTAAACTGCATTGAAACCTTTGAAATATCTGACATAATTTCTTTCTTGATGCGAAACCACTCAACCAGTATTTAATTATTGTAACTGTTGAAACTACTCAGATAAAGAAGAAATAGTAAAGTTACCCTGCACATTGCCTGCAACGGCTCCTACTGAATTTTGGAAAACATTATTAACATTAATGCTTTGAACAAATACATCTAAAGTTTCTATAGGCAATCCTTCTTCCTTAAAGACATCGCGAACAGCCATCACTCCAATATTAAGAGTACTCTTTAGGAACATCATTATATCGTCAGCACCAAAAGAACCAACGTGAAGAGAGCCTTGAAATGCTTGACGAAAAGCTATAGAGACTGGCTTCTTAGGATCTTGAACCATTCTTTTAATAACACCCCACCAACATGAAACCAGCAAACAAGGAAAAATTACCCACCATAATAAGTCAGTGAAGCTATGAAATTCGCTAGAACTACTATTACCCGAAAAACTACTGAAAATGGTAAAAAAATGTAGGATAAGTGGAAGTAGAGTAAGTACAGAAAGACATATCAAAAGCCTCCACAATATAGCTGACCATTTGACTCTTCCAAGCATGTAAGCATTAATACCTACGTACAAATGATCGCCATAGCTATGAAATCTCATAAATACTGTTGCTCGTGCACTATCATGACGTGCTTCTCGAGTAACAACAATATAAACACGCTCATCTTTACAAACTGCATGATTTTCTAAGGCTACATACTCATACTTGGTTAGAGAAACTTTAGCGTCCTCTAAACTACCACCATTTATCTTTTCGAAGACTCTACTATAAAGCTTGTGAGAAATAGCTTCAACTTTACTACGTTTGACTGGGTAAATCTGATAAAGGCTAAAGTTAGGTAATTCTGTACCAGCATCATCAGTTGGATCTGATAATTGGAACAAATTTGTGCCAATAGAAATAGTTTTAGAAATATGTAAGGTTTGATAATCCATATGTTTTATAAGTCACTCCTTATATTTTACTAAGTCACCCCTTACCTAAAAGGATAACTGAACTATACGTAAAGACTAAAAATCTTCAATATTTATTAATGCTTGAAAATAAATCTATTAGTAAACACTAACTGACGAAGAAAGTAGATTTGAGTTAGTACGTTCGAATAAGCAATCTTGCTCTGTTATAATCAGTCCCCATGTAATTCTAATTATTCCTGTTCATAAAACTCTAAGTTAGAGGAATAACTTAATACAAATCTGTGTGAAGCTGCATATGATCAATGCCCTGAAAAGGTCATCCTGTCTGATATTATTCTGTGTGGCTTCACATAAAATTAGTATAAAATCTATTTTGAACAATACTTTTCCCGATCGGGTTTGCAATCGACAAAACCCAAGGCATCCTCATCCAAAAAACTTGCGATCGCCATCTCCACCACTGCTTCAATCGGATATTCAATTTCTACCGCACGGGTCATTAGAGCAGTTCGTATCCGTTCCGGTAAACGTCCTAAAATAACTTCAGCAGCAGCAGGAGATAACCGATCTTCCATAGCTTGTAGACTACCTCTTCGTAATAGGAAATGCCCTATAGTTGTCATAAACACTCATTTCAGGGCTATCCCAATCCTCAGCAAAAGTTGATAAACTCGCACGCAATACTTCTGCTTGCTCCGGGTCGATCGCTTGAGCCTTTAAATCAATATCGCTGGATTTGACAAAAGTAACAATAACCCAGGTACCTTCAGGCACATTTGTGGGATTTTCTTTGAGTTCTATGCGCCCATCACGGTAAATGCCTGCAACACTCGTTAGCATTTGGATTTCCTCAAAGCAGGTGGACGAAAAGCCAGTCTCCTCTTCGTCATTATAAGCTAGAGCCTTGATGGATGGGGGAGTTCAGCCGATCGTACCAACGCAACCTATGGAAATTGAGCTTGCATCAAGGTACAGAGTTCCACCCCATCGCAACGCTAAAAGCAACACCCACAGGCCACCCACGCCTCCAAGCAACCTGCGGAATGAATCATCCTTCCACCGTTAACGCTGACGTTCGCGACTCAATATGCTGATGTATTGCCCATCAGAATGAACGATCTTCATCGGCTGACTCCAATGAATCCTGTCTGCAATGCGATGGACATGCAATTGATTAATCGTATCCTGAATGAATTCTGGATGACCGATTAAATGGAACTGTAAGCGTTGTTTCTCATGTTGAACCGAACGATCGCTCCGATCGCTAGAACCTTTCGCCATAATTGAGCTTCTCCTTGGTGTAGTGAATCCCATCCCTGCTGCAATCTTGCTCCCTTCGCCTGCGTGCGGGAGAAGGGTTGGGGATGAGGGCAGTCCTAAGAAGCCCAAAAATTTAGAGCCACCCCGTTTGACATCACAAACAAGAGTGGCTCGATCGAATGTTAAAATTCTCAACAAGCCGCCTTGCTGGCTTCTCAGCGAGGGGGAATAGCTACTTGGGGTTGTGACAGCAATCCCGAGTAGTGGCCTAAATTTTTGGAACCTAGCGACCCCATGCTTCATAACAAACCGTCTCACGAAAGAAGGATGTCCATGGCAATCGCTTAAGAAACAAGGCTACTGACAAACCACCGCCGCTGTCAATCGTATTTTAAAAAATCAATCAAGTATCATTCAGCACCCGTACAGTTGAGCCAACGCTTCCCCTCAACGCATGCGATCGACTGCTACAAAAACTCCCTCAACATCGTCGCAGCGATAGTCGCCTAACGGGTCAAGGGAGAATAGTCTCAGTTTAAGTCTTGGAAAAATAGTCTTAGAAAATTAGTCTTGAAAAATCTAGCTTACCGAGCCGCAGCCACAGCCCCCAGACCCACCAGATTCATCGTCAAATCCCACATGCGACGCGCATTTTCATCATCCCGCGCCTGGGGAGACACCCGCTGCACAAACGACTGACCATCCTTGCGTTGACGGTTGCCCCAGCTCCAATAAGCCCCGGACTGCTTGTACTCCGGATCAGCCAGCACCATCGCCACCCGATCGCCCGCCAACTCCTGGCTGACATAACCACCCGTGATGTTCTTTTGGAACAGGGGGAACAGCTTTTGGAACAGCGGATAGTGGTTGCGGAACAGCGGCGTATCCGCCACACAACCGGGATAAAGCGAAACGAACGTAATCCCCGTCGAGTTGTGGTAACGGCGGTGCAGTTCCCGCATCGTCAGCACATTACACACCTTACTTTCTTTGTAAGCCCGCACAGGTTCAAACTTATCGCCCTTCGCCATGGTAATCGGCGCTTTGAACCCAGCCGCAAAGCCATCGAAGTTACCCACATCAGGACGGGGCGGAATCTTGCCACCCAGTTCATCGGGGTTATGGGTCACCGTACCCAAAATCACCATCCGTCGATCGGAATAGGTCGATTTCTTCATATCCTCCAGCATTAAGTTGCACAGGAGGAAATGGCCCAAATGATTGGTCGCCATCGTCAACTCATAGTTCTCCGGGGAAAAGAGCGGCTCCTTCAACAACGGCATATAAATAGCCGCATTGCAGATCAGCCCATCCAGCGATCGGCCCAAGGCCCGGAAATTAGCAACAAACTGGCGCACACTGGTCAAAGACGCCAAATCCAATTGCATGATCGTATAGCTCTCTTGAGGAAAGCCTAACTCGTTGGCAGTGGCTTCGGCCTTACCCAAGCTACGATTCGCCAAAATGACATGCCAGCCTCGATCGATCAACGACTTCGCTGCATATAAACCGACACCCGATGTCGTTCCTGTAATCACGACCGTTGGCTTTTGATCTTGTCCCATTGGTTCAAACTCCGTTGATCGTCCTTGTTTCTCTTAAATGATTTCGTTTCGAGGTCTCACCCCAGTCAGAGCCCTTCGGGGTGTCTATCAGTTTTCTAACCCGTTTAGGGATCCTATTTCAAGATGCTAGACAAATCGATGCAATTCTTTATGGAAGCCTAGGGGTAAACCCGGAAAACCCAGAGGGAAGCGCCTTTAAAGCCGTTGATCCCGGATTGTCTAGCCAGCCTCAGCCCTCGTTTTAGGCATCGTGGCCAGGGATAGGGCCTCAGGGAGGGGATCTGGGCCCAGCGGACGCAGCCATGGCATCGATCGCGTTAACCCCAATCTCCCTAAATCCTTATCTAACAAAGCTTTCACATCGTTCCCCAGGAGAAAGTTCCCAGTGACTCAACTTTTTTGTCTATTGTTCTTATATTTTATTTTTGATTATATAAATCTATTTTTTTCATAGAAAATAGACTTCAGAGTTTAGATAACCCTAATTTGAAATCAATCCACCTTAAAAATCACAATTCATTTCATTTTTGAGCCTTTCCATGGTTTACCGATCCTGAATCATGGACAATAATGCTTGTCATAGGCAAATGCTTGTCATCGATAACGCTCATTGCATCCCTCCCCCCACCGCTGGATACGCCAACTCGCAACCGCCAACTCGCAACGGACACTGAGGGGAAAAGCAGAAAAAACTTGAGTGCGATCGCGACCTAGATCTTCAGGAGATTCAACTATGAGACTGGCTGTATACGGAAAAGGTGGCATTGGTAAATCAACCACCAGTTGCAATATCTCCGTCGCCCTCGCACGACGTGGCAAAAAAGTGCTGCAAATTGGCTGCGATCCCAAGCATGACAGCACCTTCACCCTCACGGGATTCCTGATTCCCACCATCATTGACACCCTGCAAGAAAAAGATTTCCACTACGAAGATGTTTGGCCGGAAGATGTGATTCACGAAGGCTACGGTGGCGTGCATTGCGTGGAAGCGGGCGGCCCCCCAGCAGGCGCGGGCTGTGGTGGCTATGTTGTAGGCGAAACCGTTAAACTCCTGAAAGAACTGAACGCCTTCGACGAATATGATGTGATTCTCTTTGATGTGTTGGGTGACGTGGTCTGCGGAGGATTTGCAGCCCCGTTGAACTACGCTGACTATTGCATGATCGTCACCGATAACGGATTTGATGCCCTGTTCGCTGCGAACCGCATTGCTGCTTCTGTCCGTGAAAAAGCCCGTACCCATACGCTGCGCCTCGCTGGTCTAATTGGCAACCGCACCTCCAAACGGGACTTGATTGAGAAATATGTGGAAGCGGTACCGATGCCGATCTTGGAAGTATTGCCGCTCATTGAAGACATTCGGGTATCCCGAGTCAAAGGCAAAACCATGTTTGAACTGGCGGAGTCCGATCCTTCGCTGAACTATGTCTGCGATTACTACCTCAACATCGCTGACCAAATTTTGGCTAGACCGGAAGGCGTGGTACCCAACGATGCCCCCGATCGCGATCTGTTTGCCCTCCTATCAGACTTCTACCTGAATCCCCAAACGCCCCCCAAACAGGATGAAGTGGAATTGATGATGGTCTAGTTGCCAGATCCGGCATTCCCCAGATTCGATCCCCCTAAATCCCCCTGAATAAGGGGGACTAAGAAAGAAAGTATTACAAAGGCTACTGTAGAAATTGGCCATGGTTCAGTTCCCCCTTTTTTCTAGCGTCAGCAGCGCGTAGCGCGGGGGCTAGGGAAGATCAAACTCCGGTTCCCCCTTTTGAAGGGGGGCTAGGGGGGATCGAACGACCTAGGGCCGATCGAATCAAACCGAAAAGGGTCTAGATTCCCTCGATGCCCGAAGTGATGAGAAACCACGTTAAACCCTAAACCTACAGCAATCACCCAATTATCAGTCCTCTATTTCTCACTGTAATCATCTCTCTGCTTAAGGACGCGCAACCATGACATTGGCCGATCCACAACCCCAAGCACTCCAATTTGACTGCGAAACAGGTAACTATCACACCTTTTGCCCCATTAGCTGCGTGGCATGGCTCTACCAAAAAATTGAAGATAGCTTCTTCCTAGTCGTTGGGACTAAAACCTGTGGCTATTTTCTGCAAAATGCCATGGGTGTGATGATCTTCGCAGAACCGCGCTATGCCATGGCGGAGTTGGAAGAAGGGGATATTTCCGCCCAACTGAATGACTACGAAGAACTGAAACGGCTGTGTTTACAAATTAAGCGCGATCGCAATCCGTCGGTGATTGTCTGGATTGGCACCTGCACCACGGAAATCATCAAGATGGACATGGAAGGGATTGCACCGAAGTTGGAAGCAGAAATTGGCATTCCGATCGTCGTTGCCCGCGCCAATGGCTTAGATTACGCCTTCACCCAAGGGGAAGATACCGTTCTCGCGGCCATGGCCCAGCGCTGTCCCACCTCAGCCCAAGTCAGTTCCGAAGCGGAAAAAACGGAGCGGAACGCCATCCAAAAATTGCTGACCTTCGGCCAAAAGAAAGACGAGGCCAAAGCAGCGGAAGAAACGGAATACGTCAACCATACTCCCCTTGTACTGTTTGGCTCCCTGCCCGACCCGGTGGTGACGCAGTTGACCTTGGAACTGAAAAAGCAAGGCATCAAAGTCTCCGGTTGGCTCCCGTCCAAACGCTATACGGAACTGCCCGTGGTGGATGAAGGCTACTACGTGGCGGGTGTGAATCCTTTCCTCTCTCGCACGGCCACCACATTAATGCGCCGCCGGAAAACCAAACTGATTGGCGCACCCTTCCCGATCGGCCCCGATGGCACCCGCGCTTGGATTGAAAAAATCTGTTCGGTTCTGGGTGTGGAACCCAAGGGGCTGGAGGAACGGGAAGCCAAGATTTGGGAAAACTTGGAGGATTACCTGGAATTAATCCGTGGAAAATCGGTCTTCTTCATGGGCGATAACTTGCTGGAAGTCTCCCTTGCGCGATTCCTGATTCGCTGTGGCATGACTTGCCCTGAAATCGGCATTCCCTACATGGATAAGCGCTACCAACAAGCGGAATTGGCATTGCTAGAGAAAACCTGCCAGGAAATGGGGGTGGCACTGCCGAAGATTGTCGAAAAACCCGATAATTACAATCAAATTCAGCGGATTTATGATTTGCAACCGGATTTGGTGATTACAGGCATGGCCCACGCGAACCCCTTGGAAGCGCGCGGCATCAACACCAAATGGTCGGTGGAGTTTACCTTTGCACAAATCCATGGCTTCAGCAATGCGCGGGATATTCTGGAGCTCGTCACCCGTCCCCTGCGCCGTAACGAAGCGTTGAAAGGGTTGGGCTGGGAAAAGCTGGTGAAGGATGAAGCGCAGGTTTGAGCCGTGAAAGTTTGAGATCAGGTGTGGTTTAGACTCTTCTCAAGGAGATAGCAATATCTCCTTTTTTTTTTGCGTAGTGGCCTATAGCCATAGTCCATGAAGTTAGGACAGTGGTATCAAATTCATTCATCTATGCTACAGATTCGATCCCCCCTACCCCCTTAAAAAGGGGGAATTCGGCCAAATTATCTCAAAATCTCCCTTTTTAAGGGGGATTTAGGGGGATCATTACGGGTTGCGATCACAAATTGATTTAGTATAGCGCGAGGGTTTTGCGGACGAGCCATCAGCCTGTAAGATAGACGGTGCAATTGTTTCGTGAACCCCTCTGTTCCTTGTTATGACGCTCCAAGTCTACGGTATTCCCAACTGCGGCACCTGCAAAAAAGCCCTGGCATGGCTAGATGGGAACCAGATTCCCTACGAATTCATCAACACCAAAGACCATCCCCCCAGCCAGTCAGAGATTACCGCTTGGGTGCAAACCTTAGGCAACAAACCCCTGCGCAATACCTCCGGCCAATCCTACCGATCGCTGGGCACCACCAAAGACAGTTGGGACGATGGGGAATGGATTACGGCCTTTGCCCAGGATGCCATGCTGCTGAAGCGACCGTTATTTGTGCAAGATGGCACCGCCGTTGCCGTTGGCTTTCGCAATCCCGACGCGATCGCCCAGCAATTGGGAATTCGTTAAAGGATGATTGCACTAAACCAGTGATTGCACTAAACCAGTCATGACGCTAAACCGTCATTGAACGTAAACTTAGAACGTAGACTTAGAATACGCTTGTCAATTTTCAGGGTAATTCCATGCGGGCAGTTGTTGTTGATCCCAATACCGTTGGTCGGTTAGCCATCCAAAGCGTCGATCGACCTGTGCCCTTACCCAATGAGGCGATCGTCACGGTTCACGCCTTTTCCATGAATCGGGGCGAAATTCGGCGGGCCCAAACGGCGGATACTGGGTGGCGGATTGGCTGGGACTTAGCTGGCGTGGTGGAACAGGCGGCGGCGGATGGGTCGGGCTTTCCCGCTGGAACGCGCGTCGTGGGATTTCTGCCCGCTGGAGCCTGGGGAGAGCAGGTGGCGGTGCCGACCCATTCCCTAGCAGCCCTCCCCGCAACAATTCCCTTTAACGTAGCGGCCACCTTACCCGTTGCAGGCTTAACGGCCCTGATGACGTTGGAAAAAGGCGGCCTGCTCCTAGGCAAAAAGGTTCTAATCACAGGGGCATCCGGTGGGGTGGGCCATACCGCTTGCCAACTGGCTAGAGCCGCCGGAGCCTACGTGGTAGCCCATGTGCGGCGATCGCAGCAGGTTTCCTTTGTCAAAACCACAGGAGCCCATGAAGTGGTGGAGGGCGAAACGCCCGCCGATGCCGCCCAGTATGGCCCCTACGATTTGGTGCTGGATTCCGTCGGCGATCGGGTATTGCCCACTGTGTTAGAACTGCTGGGTAAGGATGGCATGGTCGTCACCTTTGGATCGACCGCTGGCCGGGAAGCGTTGATTAACGTCGGCAACTTCTATGGCAAAGGCGGCCTGCAACTCTACGGCTTTATTCTGTTCCATGAAGTGCTGAAATATCCGGCAGCGTTGGGTTTGGAGCGCTTAGTTAAATTGGTCGAAACGGGTCTCCTCAAACCGCATATTGATTTAGAAACGTCCTGGGAAAAGGTCGGTGAAGTGGCGCAACAGTTGACCGATCGCGCCTTTGTCGGCAAAGCGGTCTTGCAAGTTCGATCGGAATAGGTGGATAAACATAGTCTTTGGGAACAAAATTTTTCATCTTAAATCTAAAAAACTCAGCCATCTGACTGAGAATCGACAACTTATCAGCAGGAATCCGGTTGCTATTCCCCTTCGGGAGAATTAGGTTACGGTATACGACTAGCAGATTTGGCTTTAAGGATATTCCACCTTGAAGGCTAGTCAACCTTATCTTTAGTTCCTCTGTTGTCTGGGCTAATTAAACCGCTATGGATTTCCGTTACCGATTTCGCCGCCGTTGTCTGAGGGTCACTGGTGTTTTATCTGGATGCCTAGGGGCTGGACTGCTGTTTCCCGCCATTAGCGGAGCACAGTCCCTTACCCCCGCGATCGATGGCACTGGAACCCAAGTGACTCAAACCGGAACAACGATCGACATTTCCGGAGGAACCCAGAATGCGGGGAATCTCTTCCATAGTTTTCAGCAATTTAACGTAGGTGCTGGTCAGACCGCGAATTTCCTGACGCAACCCACGGTACAGAATATTCTGGGTCGAATTGTTGGGGAGGAGGCTTCACTGATTAACGGCAAACTGCAAGTCACCGGAAGTAACGCGAATCTTTTTCTGATCAATCCCGCTGGAATTATCTTCGGGCAAAACGCTACATTAAACGTCCCAGGATCGTTCACAGCAACGACCGCCGATCTCATCGGTTTCAGCAATGGTCAAGGGTTCAACGCGATCGGTTCCAATGACTACGCCACGCTTTTGGGACAACCGATCGATTTCCAATTTAGTTCCCTCCAGCCGGGTTCCATTATCAATACGGGCAATCTCACGGTTAATGCGGGGCAATCTTTGGCATTACTGGGGGGAACGGTGGTGAATATTGGGACACTGACGGCTCCCAATGGCAAAATTACGATCGCGTCAACGCTCGGAAATCAAACCCTGCGCATTCAACCAGACGGGAGTTTACTCGGGCTAGAAATTCCCCTCAGCGATCGCACCCATTTAAACAATTCCACGATCGCTGCAAAATCTTTACCGGAACTACTCACGGGTGGAGAGGTTGCCGCTGCCACTGGCTTGACGGTTGAAAATGGGCTGCTCAAGTTAACCCAGAATTCTACCAGCAATACCCGCTTGGTGCCTGTGCAATCCGGTACCACGATCGTGTCCGGGCAAGTTTCCACCAGCGGCTCCCAAGCCCAAGACTCCCGCATTCAAATTTTGGGCGATCGAGTCGGTTTAATTAATGCCCAAGTCCAAGCCACGGGAGCCACGGGGGGCGGCACGGTTTTGATCGGCGGTGACTACCAGGGCCAAGGTACTACACCCACTGCAACGTCAACCTTTGCCGATCGCGCATCTACGATTAATGCTAATGCAATCAGTAACGGCAACGGTGGAAAAATCATCGTCTGGGCCAATGGCAACACAAAATTTTCAGGGACAGCAACGGCTCGGGGTGGCCAATTGAGCGGCAATGGCGGACTGATAGAAACCTCCGGCAAACAATTTTTAGACATCACCCAGGCCCAAGTGGATGCCAGTGCACTCCAAGGTCAAATGGGAACGTGGTTACTTGACCCGACGGATATCAATATTATTAATGATGTTAATGGAGGGGGTAGTCTCGGCACCATTAGTAATGGCATCTTCGACCCACCCACAACGGGAACCGCCAGCCAAATTGCTCCAGCCACGATCGAAACTGCGCTCAACAACGGCACCAACGTCACGATCACCACGGCCAGCGGTACGGGGGGCAACGGCGATATCACCTTAACCAACGGCATTAATCAACTGGGCGGCGGCAACGCTTCCCTGACGCTGATTGGCCGTAATTTTCTCAATCCCAACGGCGCAACCATTAATCTCAGCAGCACCGGGGGACTCACGTTTAAGCTGAATCAAATCAATCCCCAACCCAATCCCTCGGCCCAATCAATTCAGACGGCGATTCAATCGATCGGGACAGTGAACGGTTCTCGCAATATTGAACTCGGCGCAGGAACCTATCGAACCGATGTCCCGATCGCAGTTGATCGATCGGTGAATATCAACGGAGCCGGAATCGGCAGTACCATCATTAGCGGCAACCAAGCCACCCAAGTTTTTAAGGTTGCTGGTAATGATCCAACAAATAGTGCCGGAGTGATTGCGACCCTCTCCAACTTAACGATTCAAGATGGCCAGTCTTTCAATGGTGTAGATGGTGCCGGAATCTTTAATGCTGGAACACTGAAGCTTTCCAAAGTTGCGGTAACGAATAATATCTCAGATGGTGCTGGGGGTGGCATTGCTAATACAGGCAGTCTAACCATCGACCAAAGCCTGATTAGCAGTAATCAAGCGAATAACGGCGGCGGTGGAATTTTCACGAGTGCGGGGACGCTGAATATCAGCAATAGTACGATCGCGAATAACCAAGCAGGGGGCGTTGGGGGCGGTGTCAGGCTGGTTTTCTCAGCCACCCTCAATGTGACTAATAGCACCTTCAGTAACAACTTTGCAACAGCCAATGGAGGAGCCTTCGATTTAAACAGCGACCCCGGCATTACCGCAGCGCAATTGGTCAATGTCACCCTATCAGGCAATACTGTTAACGGGACAGGAGGCGGAATTTCCCTAGGAGCCAGTCAACAGGCAACTTTGGATAGCGTCACGATCGCGAACAACCAAGCAGCCAATGGCGGAGGGGGCATTTCCAATATTTTTGGCGGTAACTTAACGCTGAAAAATACGATCATTGCGGGCAATCAGGCTTCAGTAAATCCAGATATCCAAGGAGGAATTACTAGCCAAGGCAATAATTTGATTCAAAATCGTGGGACGAGTGTGGGTTATATTGATTCTGATTTACCCGATGGTACAAATCCCAGCCTATCTCCCTTGGGAAATTACGGTGGGCCAACGGCAACCCATATTCCCCTAACGGGCAGTCCCGCGATCGACGCAGGCAATACCACCGCCACGATCGATCAACGGGGCATTGCCCGCCCCAGTGGCAGCAAAAGTGATATTGGGGCGGTAGAAGTGGAAAGCCTCTCCCCAGTCATCCCCGTTGTTACACCCTCACCCAATCCTGGCATCCCGTCCCCAACTTCTCCCTTGCCCACTGCTCCTCCCGCGACTCCTGAAAAACCTGCTCAGCCTGGAATCCAGCCACCGGAATTGTTGTATCCAAAACCGCAATCGATCGAAATTGTGACCCAACGGAATCCATCTTCTGGACTCATCTTTCCTCTGGAGGTGGAACGCCTCGATCACTCATTTACCCAAAACTATCACCAATTCCTCAACCTATCTCAAACCCAAGCGATCAGTCTTAACGACATTCAAACCATGCTGCAACAGGTGCAGACTCAAAAGAATAATCGTCCTGCCATTATTTATGGTCGATTTATTCCCCAAGCAACCACGACCTCGATCGCACAATCCACTGCACACCTCACGAGGTCTCAGGAAAACCCACTCCCGCTAGCCAATCCCAGCGATCGCTTAGAACTGCTACTAGTCACGGCCCACGGTAATCTGATTCGCAAAGATACCCCCTTCACCCGCCAACAGGTGCGCGATCGCTTGCAGGCTTTGAATTTATTTTTAACGGATCTTGAAGATTCCCAAACACTCCCCATCTTTGGTCAGGAATTTTATCAATGGTTGCTCCAGCCATTGGTCCCTGAACTCCAGCAGCAGCAAATCAACCAACTCATTTACAGCCTAGATGCAGATCTGCGATTACTCCCTTTAGCACTCCTCCATAATGGCAAAACCTATGCCACTCAGGATTACCAACTCTCTCTCATTCCCAGTTTTGGTTTGATGGATCGCACGATCGTCACTGATCGACGATCGGTCCTGGCATCCGGTGCAGAAACGTTTCAGCGCCATGTCCCGTTGCCAGCAGCAGCGGTTGAAGTGAAGTTGGTCAGTCAAGAACTCGGCTCGGGAAAAATGCTGCTGAATGAAGCCTTTACGGTCAAAAATCTGGTCAAAGCCCGATCGACCTTTCCAGCCAATATTATACACTTGGCCACCCACGCAGCATTTAATCCCGGCCCCCCTCAACGCTCTTACATTCAATTTTGGGATCGCAAGCTCACGTTGGATCAGTTACGCAGCTTAAACCTTGACCATCCGCAGATCGATCTATTAGTGTTGAGTGCTTGTAGTACAGCCGTGGGCGATCAGGACTCCGAACTCGGTTTTTCTGGGCTGGCAGCAGCGGCAGGCGTAAGATCGAGCCTTGGCAGTTTATGGCCCGTTTCCGATTTGGGCACCCTCGCTTTTATGAGTGAATTCTATGGGCACCTGAATCGGACCTTTACACGATCGGCGGCGCTGCAAGCCACTCAAACGGCCTTGCAATCGGGCAAAGTACGCATTGAAAACGGATATCTGATCACCTCCTACAATCGAATTCCTTTACCAAAACCATTACTGGAACAAGGTATCACGGAGTTTTCCCATCCTTATTATTGGGCCGCCTTTACCTTAATTGGTAATCCATGGTAGAAAAATCAATCCAGGGTAGGGCAACGAAGACGAAAAATGGTAGCAAGATGGACAAAATATTGAGACAATGACGAGAGCCAAATCCTAAGCACATTACTGAACACCCCCTACACTGACATACATATTGATTTAGTAAGAACAGGCGCAAAGTCATGTCTCAACCGACGATCGAATCCATTCTTCAAGAAAACCGATTATTTTCCCCCAGTGCGGAGTTTTCTAGCCAAGCGGCCATCAAAAGTTTAGAAGAATACCACCAGCTTTATGAAACTGCAAAGGCTGACCCGCTCGCGTTTTGGAGCAATTTGGCCCAGCAGGAATTGCACTGGTTTCAACCCTGGGATACGGTTCTCGATTGGAGTAATCCTCCCTTTGCCCAATGGTTTGTAAATGGCAAAACGAACCTCTCCTATAATTGTCTCGATCGCCATTTATCAACGGAACGACGCACCAAGCCCGCCATCATTTGGGAAGGGGAACCGGGGGATTCTAAAGTCCTGACCTATGAAGAGTTACATCGGGAAGTTTGTAAATTTGCTAATGTTCTGAAAAAACTCGGTGTGCAGAAAGGCGATCGGGTCGGAATTTACATGCCAATGATTCCGGAAGCGGCGATCGCCATGCTAGCCTGTGCTCGCATTGGTGCATCTCACTCGGTGGTGTTTGGTGGATTTAGTGCCGAAGCATTGCGCGATCGTCTGATCGATGCGGCGGCAAAAGTAGTGGTGACTGCCGACGGCGGTTGGCGCAAAGATGCGATCGTTCCCCTCAAGGACGCCGTGGATAAAGCCCTAGAGGATGGCCAATCGGTCGTTCAATCCGTCGTGGTTGCGAAACGCACGGGGCAAGACATTCCCATGCAGGCCGATCGGGATTTCTGGTGGCATGACTTGGAAGCGGGAATTTCCGCAGACTGTCCCGCAGAACCCGTGGACTCCGAGGATATGTTGTTCATTCTCTACACCTCCGGTTCCACGGGCAAACCCAAGGGCGTGGTGCACACCACCGCTGGCTATAACCTCTACGCCCACATGACCTGCAAGTGGATTTTTGATCTGCAAGAAAACGATGTCTACTGGTGCACCGCCGACGTGGGTTGGATTACGGGTCACAGCTATGTCGTCTATGGGCCGCTGTCCAATGGTGCAACGACGCTGATGTATGAAGGCGCGCCCCGTCCCTCCAATCCGGGAGCCTTCTGGGATGTCATCCAAAAGCACAAGGTCAGCATTTTCTACACCGCACCGACAGCGATCCGGGCCTTCATTAAAATGGGTGATCAGCATCCCCAATCCCGTGACCTCTCCTCCCTGCGGTTACTGGGAACCGTGGGCGAACCAATTAACCCTGAAGCGTGGATGTGGTATCACCAAGTGATTGGCGGCGGTCGTTGCCCGATCGTCGATACCTGGTGGCAAACGGAAACAGGCGGCATCATGATTACGCCCCTGCCTGGAGCCATTCCCACCAAACCCGGTTCCGCCACCCTGCCCTTCCCCGGCATTCTGGCCGATGTGGTGGATTTGGACGGCAATTCCGTTGGCCCCAACGAAGGCGGCTACTTGGCGGTGCGTCACCCCTGGCCTGGAATGATGCGGACGGTCTATGGCGACCCCGATCGCTTCCGCCGCACCTACTGGGAGCACATTGCCCCCAAGGATGGCCAGTACCTGTACTTTGCAGGCGATGGGGCACGGCGGGACGAAGATGGCTATTTCTGGGTGATGGGCCGGGTGGATGATGTGATTAACGTGGCAGGTCACCGGCTAGGTACCATGGAAATTGAGTCGGCCTTGGTGTCCCACCCTGCCGTGGCGGAAGCTGCCGTCGTGGGTAAACCCGATGACCTCAAGGGCGAGGAAATTGTGGCCTTTGTCACCTTGGAAGGGACGCAAACCGCCAGCGATATCCTGATGAAAGAACTGAAGCAACATGTCGTCCAGGAAATTGGCGCGATCGCCCGTCCAGGTGAGATCCGCTTTGCTGATGCTCTACCCAAAACCCGATCGGGCAAAATTATGCGTCGCCTGCTACGGTCCTTGGCCGCAGGGCAGGAAATTTCCGGCGACACTTCAACCCTGGAAGATCGCACCGTGCTAGAAAAACTGCGGGGCGAAGGGTAATCCCATCGGTTCATAGGGGAGAATTCATCAAATGATTGGAAGAGGCGTTGTCACCCGTGGTGACAACGCCTCCTTCACGATTACTAGGTTTTTCGCTACGAACCTAGCCTATTTAACCCAACAAATATGCATTTCTCATTGCCCAGAGAATCAGTAGGACAATGCTGCCTAGAATGATGAGGGAGGAGAGAGTAACCGTTGCTGGACTATCTGCGCCATCGAACTGCATAATGCCTCGATTCAGGTCAGATAATGGGTTGCGGAATCGTCTCATAGTCGGCTACTCCTTGGAAATTGATCCCTAGAAATTCAACTGATCACCCATTCAACTGAATTACATCGTTACTGTACTGCAAGTACTACAATACAACTACTACAATGCATGAATTCATGCATCCATTGCCTTTGACCCAGCTTTTGGGCGATTACCTTTATCCTAATGGCTAAGACTCATTAGTTTCTTAAATATTCACAACTTCTTCAGCGATTTTTGCAATTTTTTGTAAACGTTTCTAATGTTGGAATCATCCGCTGGCTGTGTTTGCTAGAGTGACGGGCTGGAATTGCTGCCTAATTTTGTGGGCGGAGCGGATGGGTTTAATCGGAAACCACTGCATGGCACGATCGCACCTGCCACGATCGTCGATTGCCAATCTCCATAAACCGGAGGCACTAGACTGCATGGCACTAGACTGCATGGCACTAGACTGTATGACAATGGCAATCTTCAAAAATCTTCTCAGAAAGAACATTGCCCCGTACAATGCTAGCGACCCATTATTTTGCCATTTGCCCCTTCACCATAATGAAACTGCTCCTGGGTGCGATCGTCATCCTCCTGGCTCTGATTGGAATCGAGGTTCTTTTGCGACTTCGCTTTGGATTTGGGCATCCTTTGATTTATATAGCCGATCCAGAAATGGGCTATCGGCTCGCACCTAATCAATCTGTGAAGCGGTTTGGGAATACTATTTCAATTAATCAATATTCCATGCGCAGCAGCGAAATCACTGCAAGCCGATCGCCTCTGACTTTCCGGATTCTGCTACTTGGCGATTCCGTTGCCAATGGTGGCTGGTGGACGGATCAATCCCAAACCATTTCCACTCTGTTACAATCGCAGTTGCAAGACCAGTTACAAGCTTCCCGCGATCGTATTTCTGTATTCCGTCAGACCAATCTCGCCACGATCGAAGTCTTCAATGCCTCTGCCAACTCGTGGTCACCTAGGAGCGAATTCGCATATCTTAAACAGTTCGGAACCTTTGGATCTCAAATTATTGTCCTTATTATTAATACTGATGATTTATTTGCCACGGCTCCGACGGATCTAGTTGTCGGCCACGATCGCAATTATCCCGATCGAACACCATTCTTAGCATTAGAAGAAGTAATCACTCGCTATGTTTTACCCGCCCCAAAAATTTCTCCTGAGCTACAGGCCGTATATGCCGAAGGGGGCGATCGGGTGGGACGGAACCTACAGGCGATCGCACAAATCTACCAAATTACCCGGCAACACTCAGCCCAACTCTTGGTCGTACTGACCCCATTACTGCGGGAAATCGAAACGGGTTCCCGAAACTATGAGATCGATGCCCGCCAACGCCTATCGCAATTTCTGCAAGACCATACGATCGCCTTTATTGACTGTTTACCCCTGTTCAAAGCACAACTCAGCGCCAAGTCGCTCTACCACGATCACATCCACCTCAATCCCCAAGGCAACCAACAGGTCAGCGATTACATCCAACAATGGATTCAGCAACTACAAATCCCACCGCAATAACTGATTGATGCACGGGCTGGCTACTCTGCTGACGGATCGCCCATTGGCGCGATCGTCCAAAAAGCATCATAAGTCAGTTCATCACGGCAGGCTACATCTGGTAAAGTAATGCATCTCTAATTTCATACTCGCTTTGTTTTCTCTGTTGATGACAATTTATTCCATTGCAGCCCCCTCGTTGGTCGCAACGTTGACGGTCTGGGATAAAACCAGTGGAACCTGGATTAATATCATCACGGTTCTTTTGGGAACATTATTAGGTTTAAGCATCCGAGGGCGGCTCCCCCAGACAATACAGCAGGTGATTACCCAGGGACTGGGCCTGTTTACCCTATTCCTGGGCCTTACCCTGGCCAATAGCATGTTAAAAGCCAAGGCTGGCCCGATCGATGGCATCATTCTTGGATTGCTTGCCATGGTTTTGGGTGGTGTCATTGGCGAAAGCCTCAACATCGAAGCTCAACTCACAAATTTGGGCGATTGGCTGAAAGATCGCTGCCGAGGCACTGGACGGTTTACTGAAGGATTTGTGATCAGCAGCTTGTTATTTTGCATTGGCCCCATCACCATTGTGGGTTGCTTGAACAATGGTTTGTCAGGGAATAACAATCTTCTGACTGTGAAAGCGGTGATGGATGGCTTGGCCGCGATCGCCTTTAGCAGCATTTACGGCATTGGGGTGGGATTCTCAATCATCCCAATTTTGATCTACCAAGGTGGACTTTCCCTGTTTGCCGGACTGCTCACCCAAACGTTACCGAACCCTACGATCAATCCGCATGTCCAGATGATCTCTGGGGTGGGGGGATTGATGGTACTCGGCATTGGATTCAACTTATTGGATCTAGCCCGTTTGCGCGTTAGCTCCTTTCTACCAGCATTAATCCTGGCTCCGGCCCTCTTGACCCTTGTACGCATGATTACTGGCTAGTGATTACTGGCTAGACCATGGCGTGGTCAGTAGCAAGGTTAGCAGAAGAGTCGGTTAGACCAACCAACTCAGGATTGGCTGAGGCGAGAGTTGAAGAAATAGCCTGAAGCCATTGGGGCAATCTGCCCTCCCATCGCCATGGCAAGACCATCAACATCAACGATCGA
Organism: Alkalinema pantanalense CENA528; assembly: GCF_050753345.1. NCBI lineage: Bacteria > Bacillati > Cyanobacteriota > Cyanophyceae > Leptolyngbyales > Leptolyngbyaceae > Alkalinema > Alkalinema pantanalense. The sequence goes on from NZ_JBLZFX010000046.1 coordinate 32,339, forward strand.
GCAAGACAGATCGTCGGAAGTGGCAGCTGCGCGATCAAGGGAGTCATTCTGACTAGAAAGAGCAAGGTTCGACAAAATTCACCATTAGAAATCAACCAAAATGAGTACAACAACTCAATCCACCAATGAAACCGATCATCACTTTGGCAAATTTTTCTAAACATTTCAGAAAAATTTCAGAAATTAGTTCGTCAATTTGCAAATATCAGGGTATACATAAATAAAGTCACAACGTTTATTTACCGTAGGGACAATCTAATGGTTGCAACAAAACGTAGATCGCCGACATCTACACTCGTTTCGAAAAACGCGATCGAGCAAGCATCCTCTCTGCTGGAAGGCTTAGAAGAAAAACCCAAAGAGATCTGGTCATTGCGGGAAGCGATCGACGCTCTGAAGGATCAGATCACCCTGGCTCTCGATCGTGGCTACACCTACGTGGAAATCTCCAAAATGCTTTCCGAGCGAGGCGTTGAGATTAGTGCTTCGACTTTGAAGTATTACCTCTCCTCTGTGAAGCGCAATACCGATGGAGGCAAAACCCGCCGCCGTCGTCGCACCCTGGGCAAGCTGACGGGTAAAACCCTAGAGATGGCCACCGCTGCTGTGAATGGTGCAGTGGAAAAGGCTGAAGGGCCGAAAAAACGGGGTGGACGCAAACCCAAAGCTGAAGTCGTAGAAGCACCTCCTGCACCTGCGCCTGCTAAGCGGGGTCGTAAAGCTGGTTCCACAGCCGCTAAAGCTGCACCTGCTGCCAAAACTACTCGTACTGCGACCAAGGCCACTAAAGCCACCAAGGCACCGGGAACACGGGGTCGTCGTAAATCAGCAGGCTAAGCCTACTTTTGATTTTTATTGCAGCAGGACGGTAGCGTTTTCCATAGCCTATCGTCCGCTTTTTTATGGAAATCAGCTACAGCATTGCAGGGCGTAAAATTTGTCCGTTTCAAATCGGATTGCTGGGCAGCGATCCGATTTTTAGCGACCGGAGGAACCGAGATCGTAGGATGATGGGATTGGCGTTCGATCGCCCTTCTTGCGATCGAACAGCTGTCCAATTCTCTTCCCATTTGTCCGCCGATGACTCTACCATCCCTCGATGCATTTTGGATGCCCTTCACGGCCAATCGCCAGTTCAAGGCCCATCCGAGGCTCCTAGCCTCCGCCCAGGGCATGTATTACCAATCGGTGGACGGCAGACAGATTTTAGACGGTACTGCGGGGCTGTGGTGCGTCAATGCCGGCCACTGCCGAGAACCCATTACCCAAGCCATCCAGAAACAGGCCGCAACCCTCGATTACGCACCAACGTTTCAGATGGGGCACCCGATCGCCTTTGAATTGGCCGATCGCTTGGCGAAACTCTTACCGGGGGATCTCAACTCCGTTTTTTTTACAAACTCGGGCGCAGAATCCGTTGATACAGCCTTAAAAATCGCGATCGCGTACCACCGGGCCCGTGGCGAGGCCAGCCGCACCCGTTTGATTGGACGGGAACGGGGCTACCATGGTGTGGGCTTCGGGGGCATGTCTGTAGGGGGCATCGGCCCTAATCGCAAAATTTTCGCTAGCAATCTGATTCCCGGTGTCGATCATTTACCCCACACGCACAATTTGTCGCAGAACGCATTTACCCAGGGACAACCGGAATGGGGTGATCACCTTGCCGATGAGTTAGATCGTCTGATTGCTCTGCACGATTCCTCCACAATTGCAGCGGTCATTGTGGAACCCGTTGCTGGATCAACGGGCGTTCTGATTCCACCAAAGGGATATCTGGAGCGATTGCGAGCGTTGTGCGATCGCCATGGCATTCTGTTAATTTTTGATGAAGTGATTACGGGCTTTGGACGATTGGGCACAGCGTTCGCAGCGGACTATTTTGGGGTCATGCCGGATTTGATCACCGCTGCAAAAGGGCTGACCAACGGGACGATTCCCATGGGCGCAGTCTTCGCTCGACAATATATATATGATGCGTTTATGCAGGGGCCAGAATCCGCTATCGAACTCTTCCATGGCTATACCTATTCCGGCCATCCCATTGCCTGTGCCGCCGCCCAAGCCACGTTAGATATTTACGAACAGGAAGGCTTGTTCGATCGAGCAAAGGCACTCGCTCCCTACTGGCAGGAAGCAATCCATTCCCTCAAGGGCATTCCTGGGATTATCGACATTCGGAATTTGGGGTTAATGGCAGGGATTGAATTGGCGTCCTTGCCCAATCAACCGGGTAGCCGTGCTTATCAAGCCTTAGTGAAATGCTTTGAAAACGGATTATTGATCCGTGTTACCGGCGATATCATTGCCCTCTCACCACCGCTGATTGTCGAGAAATCCCAGATTGATCAAATGATCGATCATCTACGCATCGTTCTGAAAACGCTGGCTTGAACGAATTGACTAGAACGAATTGACTAGAACGAATTGACTAGAACGAATTGACTGGAACGAATTGTTCTGAAAACGCTGGCTTGAACGCATTAACTAGAACGCATTGACTTGAACATACGGTAGCGAGGGCAGTATGAATCCCGTCTATTCACTGGTGATTCCAATCTACAACGAGGAAGAAACACTGCCGGAACTCTACCGCCGCCTACGATCGCTGATCGATCGATTGGATGGGCCAACGGAATTGATTTTGGTCAATGATGGCAGTCGCGATCGCAGCTTGTCAATTCTGCGGCAACTGCATCACCAGGACGATCGGGTCTGTTATATTAACCTGGCCCGCAATTTTGGCCACCAGATTGCCGTCACCGCTGGCTTAAATTTTGTGCGCGGCAAAGTCGCGGTGATCCTGGATGCCGATCTCCAAGATCCTCCGGAGTTGATTCCTGAAATGATCGATCGTTGGCGCGAGGGCTATCACGTCGTCTACGCCCAACGGGTCAAACGCCACCGCGAAGGTTGGTTTAAACGCACAACGGCCTATGTGTTCTACCGTTTGCTAAAACAACTGACCGACGTGGACATTCCGACGGATACGGGCGATTTTTGTCTGGTCGATCGCAGTGTGGTCGATATCTTGAATGCCATGCCAGAGCGTAATCGCTATCTACGAGGACTGCGATCGTGGGTGGGGTTTCAGCAAACTGCCGTGACCTTTGAGCGCGATCCCCGTTTTGCGGGCGAGGTGAAATATACTTTTCGTAAGTCCTTAGCCTTGGCGATTAATGGTCTGGTTTCCTTTTCCCAGGTGCCCCTGCGCCTTTCGACCTACATGGGATTGCTGGCAGCATTTGTGGCCCTCTGCATGGCTGTGTTGGTGCTGTATTGGCGAATTTTTGTCCCCCACTCGCCTTTAACGGGTTTTACCTTGATTCTGGTTGCAATTTTTTTCCTAGGTGCAGTGCAGCTCGTTAGCATTGGCATTTTGGGTGAGTACATTGGACGGATTTATGAGCAGGTGCAGGGGCGTCCGCTCTATACCGTGTCCGAAATTGCAGGGTTTACAGCCCTAGACGCTCTCTCGGAAGTTTCCCACCGATCGCGATCGAACGAACCCCTAGACGCCAAATAGAAAAACAAGATGCATTGGGTTCACCCTCACCATCGGGTTGTCCCAAATACATCTTGTCATTAGCTCGAAGGACATTGTTGGTTTTTCGCTGGCTGAATGTTGGTATCAGCACAAATTTCGATCGCCCTGAATCAGGCAATGACTCCGAGGGCGATAATTCACTCCGCAGAATTAGCCGAGGCTGGCTTAGCGGAACTCGTAACTGCCTGCAATAATGCCTCATCCTGCTGTTGCCACTGGGCGAAAATTGTTTCCCGATCGTCCGTGGGTGGCACGTAGCGATAGACCCGTAGACCACCCCGCCGGCCATCCGGTGCCCGATCGCGGGAAATGCAGACCAACTTCACGTCTAACTTGTTCAGCAAGGCTTGAATCATGGTAATTGGAGCCATGCGATCGGTAATCTTTAGCCCGAACAGTAACTTAATATCTTGGCGATGGGCCAGAATGGTGGCATGCATTTCCTGGACATCCAGATCCGTCGATCGGGTTTTGCGATCGGGATCGAGCAAGTTCACAACCCCCAAGGCTTTGAGAATTTCCACCTGTGCCGTCAATAGCTTCACATCCTGTAACGAAACATTGCCATTGCCCCGACTGAGATGATCTTCCCAGGCTTGCAGATCCCGCAACCGCACAAATAATGGATCGTGAATGAGATAGTAGTGCAGCCGTAACTGACCGTGCCATCCCTGTTCATCCTTGAGTGTTAGCTCCGGCGTGATCGAAATGGGGTACCGGCTTTTTAGTTCATGTTTACGCTGGCTATGGCGCTGTTGCGTCGTCCGCGATCGCGTTTCTCGCATGGCCTGATATTCCTGGCGGCTCAGTTCCGGCGACTCGGAAATTGCCTCAGCGTCGGCTTGCTGATTGTGGTTACGAATCTCAGTGATTCGTTGTGCGATTCGATCGATCTGTTCCAGATTGTGATTCACTGGCAAAAATTCAAATCCCGGTACCTGAAGTTTGCCGCTGACCAATTCGTAATAGGCAACGGCTTCTTCCGTCGCCCCGAGAATTTTGTCTGCGTTATCGGTCACAACGACCATATTGTGTCCTTCCCGACGTAAGCCATTTTGCAGCTCTCCCCGAAAATTCCACAGCGAGAAATTGACCCGTGCAGCCATTTTGGACCAAGTACGGAGGGCGATCGGATCGGTTTGACGATCGAGATCAAAATCCACTTCCTTCAGCAGCATCACGTTATATTTCACCGCCTTAGTTGTGGATTGGGCAATGTCGCGATAGAAACAACTGCCATTGCCAATTTTGCCTAAGCCATATTTTGCCGACCAAACATAACGGGGTACCCGATCTCGCACCCGTGCCAGGGATTGCCGCGACTCCGCATCGGACATCACCCCTTGGAAAATTCCAAAGACGGCTTGGAAATGGTTTTGTAGATCGATCGACACGCCCGTTCCGATCGTCGGCGTTGCTAAAACAATGTCGTACTGAGCAATCTTGCGGTTGATATCATTGGCAATGGCGTAGGCGGGATGATCGGAGCTGGCAACCGTTTCGCTATCAATCCGCAAAATTCGTTTTTCAGGAAAGCGTTGGTGGAGGTAAGTTTCCAAGTTACGGGAACTCCAACGACTTTTTGCCTTTTGGGAATCTAGGCAAACAAAGACCGACCCTTGCTCGATCGCCTGTTCCATTTTGGCAATCAAAGGCGCAGGATTTTTCGTGTCATATATATAGGTATGCTGCTTCTTTTTAGACTGCCAATCATTGACGACGAGCCAAGGCGCGATCGGCATTTCCGTTAAACTCAACAGATAATCTACGCTAATGTCGGACAGGTCGGCATCCTGCGCCACAATCAACCCACCACTAGACAAGACAACTTGAACCAATTCCTTCAGCGTTGCCAAAATTTTGACCCGATGGCTGTAGCAAGTCGTACTGTTCAGCGCATGCCACAGCACTTGTTCCACTTCATCCAGAATGACGATCGACCCTTCCCAAGCCTGCGGATCGAAATGCGCTTGGGAGAGGGGATGGAGAGAGTCAATGCAAAGGCCATAGCCGTGAAATTCAGTTCCGTCAGCCGTGCCATTGGTTAAGTTAGTAATCCAGTCAATGCCGAGGCTCTGGCAAATCGATCGACCGAGTTGAATGCGGTGGGTAATCACGAGGACTTTACGATCATCGGCGATCGCACCCCGCACCAAACGCTGAAGCGAAGTTGTTTTGCCCGTTCCCTTGGGACTTTTCAAACAAACTAAACCCGTTGTTGGGTAATTAATTTCTCCTAAATAGGGTTGACTGAGTTGTACCGCAGGTGGATGGGTTAATGACCACAACCGTCCTGCTTGCCAGTAATCTAATGTTTCTGCATTGCTACATAGCGCTGCAAACTCCTCAACACCACACTCCGCCACGTAATCATCAACACCTTTTTGCGGTCCCGGTAGGGTAATCACCTTCACGGTACAAGCTGCCCGATTCAGCAACGTGCCTAATTTGGAAATCGCGATCGAGATCGCTTGCACAACCTTGGGCCGAGTTTCAAAGTCGAAGCAAATGTAAAAATCCCGCCCTGACTTGTCAGAAGAAGATGGCAACCCTGATTGGGTAAAAAACTCTAATTCAGGAATCAATTGATTGCCTTCCCGCCGATAGCCCCCAAAAATTCCAGGCAGCGCGATCGCGGCGTAACCCGCCGTCAGCAAGCATCCCGCTTTTTTCTCACCTTCCGTTAAAACGACGGGAACATTCTTTTGCCAAACCCAATGCCAAAACCCGAGCTTCAGATCGGCCTTCGCAATGGCAATGCCCGATCGATCTGCAACTTTTTGCCAAACCTTAAACGGAACTTCCAATAATGTTAAACGGCTGGAACCTTTTCCTAGACTAGGACTGAGGTATTTAGCGGGCTGACCTTTTTCCCGATCGATGATGGGCGTATCTGCATCGGGTTTGAAGCGTCCCCACTGCATTTTTTGCCAGCCATTTAGCGGATCAATCCCACTGACCCACCAGCCCCGCAAGTTTGTCCGAGCCTGTTGCCCAAAGCGTTTTACACTCCAGTTCAAACGTTCTGCAATGGGGTAACTCACTTCATGGGAATAGCGATCGACGGCTGTGTCCGTCAGTGTTTCCACGTTTAATCGCACGATCGCTGGATCAACAGCGCTAGCAATCCACTCCTGTTCATGGTCGGATGCGACAGCGCTGCCTAAGCGAGAAATTGCAGAATCCCAAGCTGAATTCTTAGAATTTGAATGCAGAAAACCGCGCGACTCTAGCCGAGAGCCGCAACTCCTGATACAATTCTTTTGCATAAGGACAGATATCCCAACGCAAATTGGGATGACAAGGTTGAACAAGTACCCCTTGGGCTAACTGTGGTAGGGAAGCGCGAGGGGTTTTGCTTTGGGAATTATTTGGGTGGTAGACCAGACAATTCCAGCTAGCAGGGAGGACAAGGTTAGTTTCAGAACAAGCTACAGAACAAGGTTCAAACGATTGACAGGTTGTTGACTTTTTGGTGACTTGACTGAGTTTGGTAGGAACCCAGTTCGGGTAGGTGGTAGCTACCCATCACGGGCAATACCGTAACACTGAAAATTTTGGATCTCAAGGGGCGATCGCGGTGACGAAGGGCCATGATCCGCAGAAGTTACAGTTCAATGATCCGCAGAAGTTACAGTTGGATTGCAGACGGGAATGTTACAGGAGTGCCTGGATCATCCCAACCACGATCGGTGAAATTTGAACGAGAAAGTTACAGATCGCTGAATGATCCCAATGCAGATCAGTTGATCAGATCAGCCGATCTAGACGGGGGCGTTATAGGTAATAATTGGACGCGATCGTTACAGATTCCCCTGGTTGACTCGCTTCAAAATCCGGATCCACGCCTACGCCAAAATTACAGATTTTTTCGATCAAAATATACGCAGGAGTTACGATCGTTTTCCTAGATGCAGTGTATTCTGACTACACGGAACCACTACACCCCTAGATATGGTGTAGGGTTTGATTCGGATCCGGCTACTGTCGCCTTCCTATGGTGCTAGCTAATCCCTGCAAATGCTGACTCCTCAATCCTTTGCTCGTTAAATCATTCACCCATGTCTACCTCTCCCTCCCAGTACCTGTGGAAAACTTCAACGGCTACCTTCCCGGTCGATGGACAGTTACTCATGTTGTTGCCTCGGGCGGGGGCATCTTTGCGGAATCCTGATGTGCGATCGCCCATGCTTCGATCGGATCCAGATGGCTATTATTTAGAGATGCGGGTGGAGGCAGACACTACCGATAGTAGTGAAGTGGCAATTACGCGCCGAGTGCCCCTAGATAATCTGACGGAGGAGGCTTGGTATCACCTCCAGGATGTTTACGCCCAACTCAATTTGTCGGGAGCTGGGGGTCTGGAAAAGGGCTTGAGTCAGGGATTAACTCAAGTGGACGATCGTCGGATCCAAAGATTACTCAATGGCGTGGTCACGTTTTTGAATCCGCGCCAAGTTGCGATTTTGCTCCATCTCTATTCCCTCGCTGCCCACCAGGGACAGCAGCCAACCCTAACGCTCCAGTCCAATGATTTGCTCGAAAAATTAGGCTACACCCGCACGAAGGATGGTGGGTTTGCCTCTAAGTTACGATCGCAATTACACCGGGATTTAGTAACCTTGCACCGCACGGAATTAATGTTTTCCCACGCGCCTCGCAAGGGAGTGGCTAATCCTAAAATCAAGATTCAAAACATTCTAAAAATCCACGACTGGGAGGTGGGTGGCAAAGCCAAGAAATTTGATATTTTCCATGCGGCTGACTACACTTACGAATTAGCAGATTCCTACACGATCGAATTACAATTTTTCGATGGAATTAGTCGGGGTAATGATTACCTTCTGTTTCCCCGTTCTTTCAACATCACACAACGTTTGGGAAACACAACGAAGAATGATTATAAAACTCGACTGTTAGTGTATTTAGCCAGTCGGATGAAATGGGATAATCCTCAGGATGGGCAATACATGATTATCTCGAAACAGTACTTGTTTAAAAACCTGGATCTCTTGGGCAGCAACAGTTCCCGCAACAATCAAATCTTCTGGCGCACGATCGAAGAACTGAAGCAGGAACAATATTTACTCGGTGCCCAGGAACTTCCCGGTAAGCGCAAAATTAACAGCATTCAATTCCAAATCAACCCAGAAATGTTGCGATGCAGTTAGATTGAGCTGTAGCTAGATTTGGAATGCAATTAGGTCTCGTTCGTAATTTTGTTCAAGTTAGATTATCAAACTCTAGTTAACCGTATAGCAATTTGCTATGATCTATCCTTCCGCTCAGCAATTATCGTTTGAGCAATTCGTAACTCAGTACACTGAGGATTTGTGCTATGAATTGGCTGACGGGAAACTGATCAACATAGAGCCTACTGGCCCCCATGAAACCGTTGGTGGAAAGCTAGCACCTTGCATTGGCATCGCGATCGCCCAAGCTCAACACCCTTGGTTTATTCCGCGTACTTGCCTCATCCGTCCCTTTGCAGAGGTGGCAACTGCCCGTCGCCCAGATATTGTGGTTCTAGACGAATCTACCCTGACCAGCGAACCCCTCTGGCAGCAGCAACCCGTCATCACCCTAGGTCGATCGATCAAGCTGGTTGTGGAAGTAGTCAGTACCAACTGGGAAACGGACTACGCCCGTAAGGTGGAAGAATATGCCATGCTAGGCATTCCTGAATATTGGATTGTAGACTACCGAGGATTGGGGGGTGTGGCCTTTATTGGCAAACCCAAGCAACCGACGTTTACCGTCTGCCAGCTCCAAGGGGACGATTATGAGTTCCATCAATATCGGCTAGGGGAATTGATTCAATCCCCACTTTTACCCAACCTACACCTTCGGTTGAACGATATTCTGCCCCGTTAACGTCCTGCTCTGAAAAATCCGGGTTTAGGCTTGGCCCAATCTGACTTTTCTGAGCCATTCCTCTCTTAATCGTTCATGCGGCTAGTCATTCATGCGGCGAATATTCATGCAGCACCATTCGCCCCGTTTCCACAGTGCTGCGACAAACCAGCCATTCCCTTCCAAAGCGTCCGCCACAGCCTTCGCTTGATCCAACAAAATGCCGCTGAGAATGCCCCAGGTTTCTTGCTTGACGATCGGCGTCCATTGGGGAATCAGCTCCACAATCACATGGGCGAGAATGTTGCAAACGATGCCCTCCACTGGTTCCGGCACCATATTGACCAGGGTTTCCACACTCCCTTCCGCCACGGATAAGCGAGCCGGATCCATCTGGTTCAGTTCAATATTTTCTAAAGTCGCCTTGACTGCTAGGGGGTCGGTATCGACAGCGTAGGCTTTTTTCGCCCCCATCAGCAAAGCTCCTACGGAAAGAATGCCGGAGCCGCAGCCGATGTCAGCAATGACAATTTTTTCCGGATCCTCCGCCAAGCGCATTTCCAACGCTTCCAAGCAAAGCTGCGTTGTGGCATGGTCTCCGGTCCCAAAGGCCACACCGGGTTCCAATTTCAGAATAATGCGATCGGTCTGTTCAGGCAGGGGTAACCAAGCAGGATGGATCAAAAGGCGATCGCCTACCTCTTGAGGTTGCCAATAGGCTTTCCAACTACTGGCCCAATCTTCTTCATCAATCAGGTTCCACCGCACAACGGGATGGGGCTGTTCCAGACACAGCGCATCCTGCCGAATTTGCATCGCCAAGGCAGATAAATCGAGGACGTGGGCTTGAACCTGGGGTAAATAGCCGGAAACGACGGAAGAGGTTCCCATCCGTTGGCTTGAGGTGCCCTTGCAACCAAATTCCTCCAAGCGCCAGCACATCCCTTCTTCTAGGGGAATGGTGCACAGAACTTGAATTTCCCACCAACTATTTGCCATGGTTCGCTAGAGTTCCTAAATTTTGAGGATAAAGCTCTGAGTTTTGAGGTTTCTGTTCCGGTCACTCGAGTTCCAGAAGTTAGCAAGCATCACCCAAAACTCAGGCTTTACTAGCTCAAAACGGTCGATCGTCGTTGATGTCCGATCGGTCAGGCTGCAACGTCATCTGGGCAACCATGACCGATCGGGTACGGCCTAGAGCGTCACAGTATAGGCGTCTCGGATCCCCGAAATCCGTTTGATTTCCTCAACGGTATTCTCCGGCAGAGGATCATCCACCATCAGCACCATAACTGCATCGCCCCGCACGATCTTGCGGCCCACCTGCATACTGGCAATATTGACATTCAGGTCACCCAACAGGGAACCAATCCGGCCAATAATCCCCGGCATGTCGCGGTGCAGGGTGAACAGCATGTACTTATTCGGCGGTACGTTGACCGGGAACTCATCAATGCTGATGACCCGCATCTCGCCATCCCCCAGCAGGGCTCCACTGACGGAATGCTCACCCAGGGCTCCTTTAGCCGTCAGCATTAGCGATCCGGAGTAATCCTTCACCGAGGCGTCCCGCGTTTCAATGACGTGGATGCCGCGCTCCTTGGCTTCGATGCTGGCGTTGACGTAGTTCACCCGCTCCTGCAAGGCATGGGACAGCAAGCCTTTCAGAGCAGCAATGACGATCGGTTGGCTTTGGTTCGTCGCTAGTTCGCCCCGCAATGCAATGTTGAGGGAGTCGATGCGGCCTCCGGCCAATTGGCTGACCAGGTTGCCCAAGGTTTCTGCCAGTTGCAGGTAGGGTTTCAGCGCTTCCAACACATCCGGACGTAGGCCAGGGATATTCACCGCCGATCGGGCAGGTAACCCGAGCAAGACATCCCGAATTTGTTCGGCAACGTCGATCGCCACGTTCACCTGAGCCTCTTCCGTAGAAGCGCCTAGGTGGGGGGTCAGCACAAGGTCTTTACCCAAAGCGCGTAGGGGCGATTCTCCCAGGGGCTCCGAGTCAAACACGTCCAAAGCGGCTCCGGCAATGCGGCCCTCTTCAATGGCTTTGGCCAGGGCGGCTTCGTTGATAATGCCGCCACGAGCGCAGTTGATGATCCGTACCGTCGGCTTCATCTTGGCGATCGAGGTTTCATCGATCAAGTTGGCGGTTTCCGAGGTTTTGGGAATGTGCAGTGTAATATAATCCGCTTCGCGCAGGAGGGTATCCAACTCCACGAGCTTACAGCCCAGTTGCTCGGCCCGTTCTTTGGAGATAAACGGGTCATAGGCCAGGATGGTCATGCCCATGGCCTTGGCAACGGTCGCAACATGCGCCCCAATCTTGCCTAGCCCAACAACCCCGAGAATTTTTTTGTAAACTTCGACGCCCGTAAAGCTCTTGCGATCCCACTTCCCGGCCTTCATCGACTCATTGGCCGCAGGAATATAGCGGGACAGAGACATCATCATCGCCAGGGTATGTTCGGCTGCGGCGATCGTATTTCCTTCCGGCGAGTTCACGACCACAATCCCTTTGCGGGTGGCGGCGGGGACATCTACGTTATCAACCCCAACCCCTGCGCGGCCAATGATTTTGAGGTTACTGCCCGCTTCGATAACGTCCTTAGTCACTCGCGTTCCAGACCGGATCATTAGCGCATCATACTCGCCAATGACTTTCACTAATTCCTCAGCAGACAGGCTGGTGTTGACGTCTACTTGGGCAACCTGGGAGAGAATATCAATCCCGACCTGATCAATGGGATCAGAAACAAGAACCTTTGGCATAATCGCGGTGCGGCTAAGAGAACGCTGAAAACCTAATCTAATGGACGATCGACAGCGATCGTAAATGATTAGAAATTCCTCAGTAGGTTATTCTAAGGCATTGCGGGAACGGCCTTGGGAGAATTGACTAGAAGTTTTTGGGATTCCTCAACCCGATAGAATGACACTGGACAGATTCCACCGGTCAGCCCGTTTGGGATCCCCAGTTATCCAGGTCACTTTTGGTAAGTTATGTCTGAATCAACCACCCCGCAATCCACTACAGGCGCAGATGCGATCGATGTCGCGATCGCCAATGGCATCGACTTTGACGGTTCGCCCATTCCCCCGGAAAAGCTCGATCTCTATAGCAAAGTCATGGCCTTGGAGGCCGGACGGCAACGGAGCGGCGTTTCCAACACCATGCGTTCCCGGATTGTCCGCATCGGAGCCAAGCACATTCCCCAGGATGAGCTGAATCAAATGCTAGAAACTGCGGGGTTTGCCCCTTTAAAAGAGAAGGAAGTTGCTTTCTTCTACGGCGGCAAGTAGTTGCGAACCCAGTTGTTGTGAACACTGGCAACCGTTCCACGCGATCCAGTTAAGAGCTAGGCGGGACTTGCTTCCCCCTGCTCTCGCGATCGTGATGACCTCACAGAAAACCACAGTAATTCTCGCCACCTTACAGGTACAAATGTTCGTTGTTAGCTAGGATTTTCCCGATCGCTTCATTACAATGAGGGATATTCAGCGAATTCTTGAAAACGAGTTCTCAAGCTACAGGAGCGATCGCCATGGTTGCTAGTGGAGTGTCAGGATTAATTTTGTGAGTTTGAGCGAGAATGGATTTAGGATCTGATTGGTTCTGAAATCCACTCTTGTAGGAATATCGTATGGGCAAAGTGTACA
>NZ_JBLZFX010000047.1:0-44905 GCF_050753345.1 Alkalinema pantanalense CENA528
AAGGCCAAGAAGGTTGCGTTAGTGGCTTGTATGCGAAAGTTGCTGACGATTCTCAATGCCATGGTCAAGCAGGGAACCTTCTGGAACCCTGCGGCCATAGCTAATCCAGGGCAAGTTCTGCCCCAACCTACTTGACTTTCAAGATAATCGCTAGCCCCCCTTAAAAAAGGGGGAACCGGAAAATTCATGCTCAAAGTCCCCCTTTTTTCTAGCGCAGCGGCGCGTTAGCGCGGGGATTTAGGGGGATCAATCCACCCGCGATCGACGACGATTTCCATCGACTGCACATCGCCTTTCCTACGGATTTTCGGTATGTTTCAACGACCTCTTATCTGCACCGACCTTCACGACGGCCTCCATCGGCTCACGCAATTTGTGCCTAGCTTGGCTGCCAGTGGTGCCCAACAAATCACCTTCTTGCACAGCATTCCCGTCAGCGATGAAGGCGCGATCGCCCGAGTTGACCCCGATCGGCAAGACCAAGCCCGCGATCGGCTCATGGCAGGTTTGACCCACACCGACGGTATAGATGTCCAAGTGCGGGTGGAAGTGGGGCGCGTGGTGGATAACGTGCTGCGGGTCGTGCGGGAACGGCAATGCGATGGTGTCATTCTAGGAACAGCCAGCAAAAGCCTACTCACCGAAAAACTGTTTGGCAGCACCACACGGGAACTAGCGCAAAAACTGACCGTCCCAATCCTGGCCATTCGTCCCCCCTTATTTTTAACCTTTACCGCTGAGGAACTAGACCTGCGCTGTCGCCACCTCTATCGCACGGTATTAGTTCCCTTTGACGGCAGCGAATCCGCCCAATACGCCGTCGAGCAAATCCAATCCCTAGCGGGTCAGATACAATCGATCGAACGCTGTATCCTCTGCTGGGTCGTTTCCGAAGGAGGTCGTCTTACCCCATCTCCAGAAACGCAAATCGAACAAGCCCAAACAACGCTAACCAAAATCGCTGCCCAATTGCAAGCAATCAACGTTCAACCCATTCAAGTCATTCGTCAAGGCGAACCTGCGACAACGCTACTAGAAACTGCCCAAACCTACGACGTCAGCGCGATCGCAATTTCCTCCAACACCCTCGGCAAACTCATCGAATGGTCAGTGCCCAGCCTAGCCGCAGAACTGCTCCGGCGCAGTTGGCACCCCGTGCTATTCCTCCCCCGCCGCTAGGATCCCATCGCTAGATTCTATCCCCTCACAAGGAGATCCAATGCAGATTACGCAGGTGAAACCCGTCACCTTTGATGAATTTATTGATTGGTATCCAGAGGGCGCGATCGTCCGCTACGAGCTACGACGGGGAGAGATTATCGAAATGCCAAAACCGAGGGGTGATCATTCCAAAGTGGCGGGCAGATTGGCCGGAAAACTGAATTCCATCATCGAACAAGCCGACTTACCGTACTTTATTCCTCGGGAATGTATTCTGCGTCGATCGGAGGATACGGGCTATGAACCCGATGTAATCATTTTGGATGAAACCGAAATCGGTAACGAGTCGCGTTGGGACAGTGGTTCGATTATCGATCGGGGTTCTAGCGTCAAACTGGTCGTTGAAGTCGTTTCCTCCAATTGGCAGGATGATTACGAATTCAAAATGGCTGACTATGAAGCGATGGGCATTCCTGAATACTGGATTGTCGATTACGCAGGGCTGGGCGGCACTCGCCATATCGGCAAGCCCAAACAACCCACGTTAACCGTTTGCACCCTGATTGACGGTGAGTATGAAATCCATCGCTTTCGGGGGGAGGACATGATCCTCTCACCCACCTTCCCAGCCCTCAATCTAACAGCGGCTCAAGTCCTAACACTGGAAAATTCCGTGGGTAAATAGGCGTAGATTAGACATAGATTAGGTTGAAAATTTCTCGTAAACCATGACTGATTTACTTTGGACTAGACGCCACTTTTTGCGCATGGCCGGCCTTTCGACCACGAGTTTAGCCTTGGGGGGCTGCGCTTCAGCGGACTTGGCCAACTTAGTCGGTCAACTGTCGGAACCCCTGAATCAGTCGATCGAATCCCTCTTGCTCAACCCCCAAAAGCCCGTCCCCGAATTTTCCCTCGATCGCATCGAACCGGACAAACTCATCGTCAACGGCTACTCCCGCTACTATCCCACCTTAGATCGATCGACCTTTCACCTAGAGCTGGATGGAGCCGTCGATCGGCCCCTATCCCTGACCCTACCGGAACTCTACAAGTTACCCAAAAGCTCCATGGTCATCCGCCATGTCTGCGTGGAAGGCTGGGCGGCGATCGTCCAGTGGGCAGGCGTGGCCCTGCGGGATTTGGTGCAACTGGCCCAACCGCAACCCGACGTGAAATACGCCTACTTCCAATCTGCCGACGGCTACTACGAAAGTTGGGACATTGCCTCCTCGCTCCATCCCCAAACCCTGCTGGCCTACGAAATGAACGGCGCAGAATTACCCATTCCCAACGGGGCCCCCCTGCGCCTCGCTGCCCCCATCAAACTAGGCTACAAGCAAAGCAAATGGGTCACCCGCGTCACCCTCACGAAGACCCTCCTGCCGCCGGACTGGTTGCGTGATCGACCCCGTGACCCCGCCCTGCAAGCCGCCCTCGCCTACGGGGGCATCTACCAACCGCGCACCGGCTTTTGGGAAGACCAAGGCTACGAATGGTTTGCTGGACTATAACCCGCTGGACTATCCTCCAAAACCTGACTAGAACCAATGCGATCGGGTCTTTTAAAATAGAGCTATGAATACTAAATCCACCAAGACAGACAACAAAGCAGAAGGCTTCAAAATCGTCAGCGATAACCGTCAAGCCCGCTTTCAGTACGAAATTTTGGAGACCTACCAAGCCGGAATTGAACTAGTGGGCACGGAGGTCAAATCCATTCGGGCTGGACGGGTCAACCTGCGGGATGGCTTCGCCCTGATTCGCGATGGTGAGGTGCTATTGCTGAATGTCCATATTTCGCCCCACCAAACCGCCGCCCAATTTTTTAACCACGACCCCCGACGCACTCGGAAACTCCTGTTGCATCGCCAGGAAATCCGCAAACTCATCGGCCAAGTGGAACAGCAAGGACTTACCCTAGTGCCGCTCAAAATGTATCTCAAGCGCGGTTGGGTCAAGATTGATCTCGCTCTGGTGCGCGGTAAAAAACTGCATGATAAACGGGAAGACGTACGCCGTCGGGAAGACCAGCGAGACATGCAACGGGCGATGAAGAATCGATAGACGATCGGGTATCGAAATTCTTAGATGAACTTCCTAGAAGGAAACCTATAGATCTCCCAGGTGATACGACCCCAAAACAACAAGAACTCCACTGCGCGAAATCGCTAACGGAGGGAACCGATCGATTAATGAAGGATTAATGAAGTTTGCTAGTGCAACTGTCACTTTTTTTGATCCCGATCGGCACACTAAGTCAAGACTAGGTCAATCGAGGCTCCTCGCCGCAACTTAGTTCCAGTTCCCGCTTCTAACCTTGCGTCTTTTGCATGATCGTAGGGAAAGCTATACCTAAAGGTTCCTCCTAGCGTCCTTTGCAATGCCCTCACATTCTATTTCGGTCAGTCAACTGTCTTGTGACTCAACTATGTCCAACCAAATTCTTGGCGGGCGATATCAAATCATTCGCCAGCTAGGGGGAGGTGGGTTTGGACAAACCTATCTTGCGCAGGATCTCCACCTACCTGGTAAACCGGCCTGCGTTGTAAAGCAACTCAAACCCAAGGTCAATAGTGCAGTCATTCTTGCAGCCGCTCAAACGTTATTTGAAGCGGAAGCAGAAGTACTTCATGCCCTAGGCTACCACGATCAAATTCCTCGACTGACCGCCCACTTTCAGGAAAATCAAGAATTTTATCTGGTTCAGGAATACATTGAAGGCATTGTCTTGAGCCAAGCCTGGAAAGGAAAACTACCGCTGCCGGAATCGGAGGTACGAGCCTTTCTCAAGGAAATTCTGACCCTACTGATCTTTGTCCATGATCACCAAGTGGTGCATCGCGATATCAAACCGGGTAACCTCATGCGCCGCACCCGAGATCAGAAAATAGTCTTAATTGACTTTGGTGCGGTCAAACAAATGGCCTTCTCCCATGCCGAAGATCCGGACATGATTGTGGGGTCATCGGGCTATGCTCCTCCGGAACAATTAGCCGGGGCAGCGGGGTTTGAGAGTGACCTGTACGCCGTGGGGATGATGGCGATTCAAGCCCTGACAGGCAGTTCCCCCAAACATCTCCAACGGGATCCTCATACCCAGGAGGTCATTTGGCGAGATCAAGCGGAAGTCAGTCCGGAGCTAGCGGATATCCTCGATCGCATGGTGCATTACGATAGCCAGCAGCGCTATCCCTCGGCGCGAACGATCTTGGAACAGATCCAAGTTCTGGAAAACTCAACGCCGCCGGAGGATGGGGGCAAAGCATGGCAGGAGCGGGGGGATTATTTACTCCAACGGCACCACTATCGTGAGGCAATTTCGGCCTACGATAAGGCCCTGCAAATGCAAGGTGAAGATGCTCAATTGTGGTTTAAGCGAGCTTTGGCCGCCGATAGTTTTCAATATTTTGAAGAAGCCCTGGCTGGGTACGATCGCGTAATCCAATTACAACCCACCCATTGTAAGGCATGGCTAAAGCGCGGCATGGTGCTGGAAAATTTGCAACGCCTAGAAGACGCCCTCGATTGCTACACCCATGTGGTGCAGTTACAGCCGGATAACTATTGGGCTTGGCACGATCGGGGTAAGTTGCTGGAAGCCTTGGAGCAGTGGGATGCAGCGATTACGGCCTACAGTCGCGCAATTCAAATTAAGCCAACCTTTCAATTAGCGGTCGAAAGTCGCAAACGGTTAATGATGGCACGAGGGCAGGTGGAACGGCTTTTGCAGATGGGCCACCGCCAAGAAGCATTGGAAGTTGTACTACAACTCCGGCAGCAGCAGCCTGATAATGCCCACTATCAGGTGCTTCACAGCATTACGTTAGCCAAATTGAAGCGCTACGACGAAGCTCTTGTAATTGTAGAGACTATTCTGGCCATCCAACCCAATCAGTTTGGAGCATTGGTTGAGAAAGGCATTATCCTAAGTCAGTTGCAGCAATGGGACGATGCACTCACTTGCATGAATCAGGCGATCGCCGGTGCGACACCAGAGAATCCGGAACAAACAGGGGCTTTAGCGAAGGCATGGCACCATCGGGGCTGGCTCCTAGAAAAATTAGGTAACCCTGAGGACGCGTTGCTGGCCTATCATCAAGCGCTGGAACTCCAACCCGAATTGGCTGCGGCGCTGGCAGGTAAATCCCGAGCACTAGAAAAGATTCAGTGGGAAGGACAGACGCCAGTCAGTGAAGAGATGGAAGATTCCACCGTGATGACTGGGGGCAATGTGGTCACGACCGAAGCACCGAGTTTGCTGTCTGCCTTGGCATTAGCTCAGTCATCTTCGCCTCTAGCAAATCTTCATAGCTCTGAACCTAGTTCTTCGTTCTTGATGCGGGGGGGATTGTGGGAAAAGGTGCGGAACCATTCTGTTTTAATGATGGGTAATAACCAAACCCTCAAGATTAATCCAGACGATCCCGAAGCACTCAAAGCCCGAGGAAATGTACTCGTTGCCTTAGGTCGTCACGAAGAAGCGATCGCCATCTACGATCGTGCCATTAACCGTCAGCCAGACAATCCGTCCCTGTGGTGCTGTTTGGCCAGTGCACTTGTCAAACTGAAGCGCTATCGCGAAGCGATTTCCTGCTTCGATCGGGCGATTCACCTGAAGCCGGAAAGCCATGTGCCTTGGTATTGGCGAGGTCGGATATTGATTGAACTCAAACAATATCAAGAGGCATTACATTCCCTGGAAACGGCACTGTCCAATAAACCGGACTTCCAACCTGCATTGCGCGATCGGACACAGGTTTACCATCTGCTGGATCAATTAGCAAAAGCAGATCAGAATTAATAGATCCAAGATGGGTACCTGTCAGACGGTTTTTGGATTCAGGGTGATTCCAGACAGATCTAGAGTGAATTGATGCGATCCATGCATGCCCTAGGGAGAGGCTTTGATAGAGATAGCCCTATGGAGCTGACCTTTGATATAGAGCTGACTTTTGTATTAGGAATTTCAGACAAGTCATCATAGTTGCTATATGATGGCTTCTAGCGATCATATTTTACTGACTAGAGATGCAAAAAATCGCTCAAGTGATTTCCGATATTTTTAATCCCCTAGTCATTTCGTCAATGGCTTTTTTTTTATTAGTTATTACAAGTAGTGAACTGAATCTGTGGTTGAAGATACTGGCTTATTCAATTACGATTCTGTTCTCTAGTTTGATCGTGTTTGGGTATGTATTTTATCTGAAATACCTCGGTGTCATTAAATCAACCGACCTGAGTCAGCGTGAAGAGAGAATTATTCCTCTCACCGTCGCACTTCTGAGCTATTCCCTAGGTTATGTCTTTCTGACTATGCTCAAGATGCCTATGCTGCTGCGCGGATTGATGTTTTGCTATGCTGCCAATACCTTGATCATTCTAATGATCACACGACGCTGGAAAATTAGTCTCCATACCACTGGCATTGCAGGCCCGATCGTCGCACTCACCTATCAATTTGGCCTTGTAATGTTACCGTTCTATTCCCTGATTCCGATCGTGGGTATGTCGCGTGTTCTGTCCAAACGCCAGCAAGTACCCCAAGTTATTGCTGGAGGATTACTAGGGCTTGGGTTAACGGCGGTGCAACTGCACTTTTTCTTGGGACGGTAAGTTCATAGCAACGCTGATTACTGAACCATTACACCCGTTTTCTCTAGCGATCCGCGAGTGACGCCTAGTTGATTTTGTAATTTCAATTCACGCCATAATTGAGCTCCTGTTATCTCACCCTTCAATAGTTGCTGGTAGCATTCGATCGTGCGTTGTACTTGTTTTGGTGATTCGTTAACAAATTCAATGCGAAATCGTTGAACGCCTAAGTCCATCAGGTGCGTCACGTATTCCGCCCCCGTTTGTGCCGTGCCGTTAAATACTGTATTGCGACAGCCCGCATCGGCTTGCAGAATATGCTCTGTGCCGACCCGATCTCGTAATTTGACTACATGGCTTTCGCAAGGTCGCCCGCAGTTGGTAAAGTCAGTCCCTTCTGAAAGAAAGGCACAGAAGACACAGTGCTCCATGTGGAACATCGGCATATGTTGATGGATTGTGACTTCCATCCAATCCGTCGGCACCGCTTGCAACAAATCCTGTAACTGTTGCACATTGAGATCGTAGGATGCCGTTAACCCAGCCAGATTACACTGCGTTTTGAAATAGTTGGCTGTAATGGGGTTGGCCACATTCAGGGAAAAATCACCCACGCAGAAGCGATCGGCAAAGTATTCCAAGTGATCATAATTGCGAATCAGATACCCATCGGCATCGGACTTGAGCACCTGTTGCAAAATCCAATTTTCGCTGGGTTTCGTAATGCGAGGAGGCGCGACTAAAATGCGGGGTATCGTGGCCTGTTCTCCGCGATAAGCCATGACCAATTGCACCGCATCCCGGTATTTACAAGGATCTTCAAATTCACAATAGAGCGTTTTGATTCCAGATTCTAATGCGACTTTTAGTTGATCTAGATTACGGGAAAGAACGATTAATTCTGGTGATGCTTCCTGTGACGGGCTAACCGATAAATTACGGTGATCTTGAATCGCTTTTTGACCCGATCGCGATTCTCGATCGCGCGTCATCTCCGGCAGTAATTCCTGCCACTGTACCGAGGAATTCAATTGCCACCGTTGGGGTTGAGCCCGCAGGGTTTCCAACTGTTCCACCAGCGATCGGCGCAAGCGATTTAACTCACTGACGGGAAGCATCACCGCTCCCTCAAGGTGGTTATCTAATCGATCGAGCTTAAAGGGCGTATTACCCAAGCGGCCTAACTGTTCCTGTAAGCGTTCCGTGGTCAGCGGTTTGCTGTGGGCGGCGACCAGCGCCATGGTGGATTCTACCTGTACCGTATGGCCTTGCTGATCGCGACCGATCACCACCAGTGTTTCCCCAACCGTGCCATAAAGTTCGATCGTGATGGGTTGTTGGAATTGGTATTCTTTTTCGTAGCTTTGTCGTACTTGTTTATCAAACTCTGGATCGCTGGTTTTCCAAACCCGATCGCCTACATACACGCGCCGAAAATTGACCGCATCCCGACCAAAGGTGAGCGTGGCTTCCTTGCCGCGTTGATCCAAGGTATAGACCCGTCCACCTTCTTCCTTACCTGCCGGATGGCCATTGTCAAACACCACCCCATCCCCCGGTTTCAACGGAGCTTCTAACCGCAGGGTGACGCGATCTTTCTGTACCCGCAGCACTTCGCCTAAATAGACCCCTCGCTTTTTCCCAAAGCGGGCATGAACCAGTTCTTGATTATTAATGCCCTCAAACCAGCCGGTATAAAGGCCCCGTGAAAAAGACATTTCTAAGGCATAGCGATCGCTCCGATTACGATCGCGAGTATCCCGATCGGCTGCGATTTTCTCCATTGCCTGAGCCATTACCCGATCGAGGGCTTCCCGATAGACCCGCGTCACACTGGCCACATATTCCGGCGCTTTTAAACGGCCTTCAATTTTCAGGCAACTCACCCCCGTTTGCACCAATTCCGGCAACACCGCCAAGCCTGATAAATCCTGGGGACTCAGCAAATATTGCCGATCGCCTAAATCAACCCGCTTGCCGTCGGCAATCAACTCATAGGGCATCCGGCACGCCTGGGCACATTCCCCGCGATTGGCTGATCGCCCCCCCAGGGATTCACTGGTTAAACATTGTCCAGAATAGGCGACACACAACGCCCCATGGACGAACACTTCCAACGGCAACGCCACTTGGCGATCGTGGATTTGGGTTTGGATTTTACGAATTTCCTTCAGCGAACATTCCCGCGCCAACACGACTAATTGACAACCCAGCTTCTGGGCAAATTCCACCCCCGCCGCACTGGTCACCGTCATTTGGGTAGAAGCGTGAATCGGAAAATCCGGCGATAGGTGACGAATTAACCGACAAATCCCGATGTCCTGGACAATCACCGCATCCACGCCGGCGCTAATCATGCTGCGGAGGTACTGGGCAGCGGCGGCGAGTTCCTGGGGGAAAATGAGGGTATTTAGCGTCACATAGCCCTTGACACCGCGACGATGGAGATAGGCCATTAACCCTGGTAGATCAGCTTCGGTGAAATTCTGCGATCGCATCCGTGCGTTAAACCGATCGAGACCAAAATAAATGGCATCGGCTCCATTTTCCACTGCCGCGCGGGCGCATTCCCAGTTACCTGCCGGAGCCAACAGTTCCGGCCTCCGGAGGGCTACCGATCGCTCAGAGATTGGCACAGATTGGGAAGACGACTGGGACATGACAGGAGTAGCGGGAGTTTACCCAGTCATCATAGCTCGTTGATTTACGAGCCTCAACTGGACATCGCCCTCTGTCCACTTCTCTTCGACCGATTTCCCTAGGTGCTGCCATGGACAATATCAATTTCTTTCCAAGATAGCCTTCATAACTTCCTCAACTTTGAATTTTATACTGAAGCCAAAGAATTTGAAGGGCTTTCGGATCCTATCAGGGGGAAGGGGCGTTCCATGAAAGAAGACGAATCAAGGCTCAATGTCTATCTTCAAGAATATAGCCAGTTAAAGCAGGAGCAAATCCAGCGCATTGGTTGGCGGGATAATTTGCTGTATGTGACGCTGAGCTTATATGGCGTCGTTTTAGGGCTGGCCTTGGGTGAGACCCTAGGGGATAAGGCTAAGAATCCTTACGCTTTATTAATTTTGCCGTGGGTGAGTTTAGTTTTAGGTTGGAACTACCTGGTTAATGATCAAAAAATTACGGCGATCGGTCACTATATCCGCCACACCTTAGTGCAGAAAATCAGCCACCATCTCGGTTCAGATCATCCTGGAGCGGATTCGATCTTAGGTTGGGAAATTGCCCATCGTAGCGATCGCCATCGGCAACACCGTAAGTTTAAACAAATGATCGTGGATGAGATTGCTTTTGTCCTCTCCGGCATCGCTGCACTCATAGCCTTTAGCCATTTCATTTCGCCTTGGCAGAATGGGTTGATCAGTGTGTTGTGGGGGTTGGAGTTGCTGTTCTTGCTGGGACTCGGAATCGAAATTATCCGCTATGCCGATCGGGCCCAGGGTCGTTAGATTGATTTGCTGCATCCCCCTCCGTTAAAAGGGGCTAGGTCAGGATAGAGACAGGGAATAGGCGATATGGGAGACCTTAAAGTTGATTTTGCCATTATTACTGCGATCGAGGTCGAGCGCCGCGCCGTTTGTGAACGCTTTCAGATCACAGATCGCGATCGTGTCTTTCAGGAATCCCGGGTCTACTGGCGCAAATCGATCGATCTCAATCATGGCGAGTTTTATAACCTGATTGTGGCGCAATCTCCCGATATGGCTGGGGTAGATGCTGCCGTTCTCGTCTCTGATATTCTTCATCACTGGCATCCCGCAGCAATCTTGCTGGTGGGCATTGCAGCCGGTGTCAATCCTGAAAAGCAGCAGATGGGGGATGTGGTGGTTGGTCGGGATATCTACTACTATGAGCGCGGCAAACTGACCCCCGAAGGCAAACAGCCCGAACCCATCATGTATCGTGCGGATGCCACGCTGTTGAACCACGTGCAGGCGCTGCCGGAGTGGAGCCTGCCCCCCAATTTACTCAGCCCCGATGGCTCGCCCACCCAACCCAAAATTCACTACGGGGTCATCGCATCAGGGGAAAAGGTGATTGCGGATAGTGTTGTCCGCGATGAGATTACAGCCAGCGATCGCAAAATTGCTGCCATTGAAATGGAGGGCTATGGATTTAGCGCGGCGAGTTGGCAAAGTTTCGATCGGGTGCGGTACCTCGTTATCAAGGCCATTTGTGACTTTGGGGATGCTAGTAAGGGCGATCGTTGGCATTCCTATGCAGCGGCGGTGGCAGCGGACTTTACGAAACATTTCTTGCTCGATCGGCCCTTGGAACCCCGGAATCCACCCCTTCGCGCCATGCCAACACCGGGGCAATATAAGCCCATCATCGATGAATTGAAATTCGGTAATATTGTGCCGTTCCTTGGGCCGGGGATTAATCCTAATTTTTATATTCAACTGGCTTCGCGGTTAACGGAATCTATTGAAGCCGAACTGCCCCAAGAGTCTAGTCAGAATCCGGTTGAACGCAATTTGATTCAACGCTTAATCGGCGTTCCCTGTCAGATTTGTCACTATTTACCCGATGAAAGACCTCAGCAATGTCCCATGCTCCAGGGCATCGAGAGAGCGGATAGCTGTCCGGTATATCTAGAACAGCGATTGGCTGTCGCTAAAACGAATCTGCGCTATCTCTCGCAGTATTACAAACTCATTAATAATTTAGATACATTTTACGACAAGCTCTATGAAATTTTGGAGTCTCTAGAAAGTGGTCGTCGTCCTAATCCAGTCCATTCGTTCTGGGCGGGGCTTCCTCACCAAATGCTGGCGAAAAATTACCCCAGAAGCTGTCCTGGTTTGCCCTACCAGCTCATTGTGACGACCAATTGCGATAACTTACTAGAACAGGCTTTTGAACAAGCGCAGCAACCCTATGACGTGATCTACTACATTGCCGATGGAATCGATCGGGGCAAATATAAGCATCGTCGCTACCAATCCCAAACGGCACAGCTTATTGATGACCCGCAAAATTATGACGATCAATTGCCCATGCGGCAGGCTGGGAGCACGATGGGAATCCGGGAGCAGCATTCCAGTTACCCCATCATCCTGAAGCTGTATGGAACGCAGGAGAACCGTTTTGTGGTCACGGAGGATCACCTCAATTCTTTGGTGGGTAGCCCGATTAAGAATCTGCCTTCGGGCTTAAAAAGAATCCTGGGGGAAGCGGGCATTTTATTTCTGGGATACAGCCCCAATGACTCCGATCTTCAACAGTTGGTGAATTGGTTATGGCCCGATCAAAAATTACCAAGTGTTTCGCGGTTGGTGCACCAATCCCATCCCGGTGATTTAGAGAAAAAGATTTGGAAAGACCAGCGAAATGTGGAGTTGCTGTCCGTTGCTTGTTCTCCTGAAGAGTTTGTGGCTGCCCTACAGCAGGAGCTAGAAAGCTTAAAGCCTAGGGTTGTAGAACCGATGCGATGAGAGATGCAGGAGTGAAACGTCATGAAATCTGATTCAATGAAGCCCCAATCTTGGCTCCCGGAGAGTGGTGAATCGGTTCAGCCTGTGCCCGACCCTGTCAATAAACCTGTAGCTCAACCTGTCAACCCAACGACTACCGACCCACCCAACAATGACCCGCCTGAGACGAATACTAGCGCCCCCTACAAGGGTTTGCGTCCCTACACCGACAAGGATGCCGATATCTTTTTTGGGCGCACGCGGGATATTCAGCGGATTGTGAATAATCTGTTGGCGTGGCGGTTAACGGTGCTCTATGGCGAAAGTGGGGTGGGCAAGAGTTCTGTTTTGCAGGCGGGGGTGATTCATGCCCTCCAGGCCGAAGCTCAGGAAAATCTTGAGGATTATGGGTTTCCTAAATTGGCGGTGGTGCTGTTTCCGTCCCAGCAGGGGGAGCATTTTTGGCAGCAAGATCCGCTACAAAGTCTGATGCAGCAGATTGTCGCTGATATGCAGGCCAGTGGTTTCCCGATTCAGATGCCGGAGCCGGGAACTTCGTTGCTGGAAATGCTGCAAACGTTGACGGCCCAGTTGGGTGGGGAACATTTGGATGGTCGCGTTTTCATTATTTTGGATCAGTTTGAGGAGTATTTCCAATATCATCCATCTCCGGAGCCGGAAGGGGGATTGATTGCGGAGATTGCGCGGGTGATGAGTTCTCCGGATCTGCGGGTGAATTTTCTGATTTCGCTGCGGGAAGATGCCTATGCCAAGTTGAATTTGTTGCGGCGATATCTGCCGAATATTCTGGATATCTGTTTGCAGATTGAGCATTTGGATCGGGATGCGGCCCGTGAGGCGATCGTACTGCCGATCGAGAAATATAACCAAAGAGTAGAGGCTGAGGAGCAGGTGACGATTACGCCTGACTTGGTGAATGCGATTTTGCAGGGGATTCCTCGGGTGGGGCGCGGGGGGGAGGGTCGTGCGGGGCTGGAGAAGTTGGAGGCGGTGCTGGGGAATCAAATTCTTGCGCCCTATTTGCAACTGGTGATGATGCGTCTGTGGGATGAGATGGTGCAGGAGCAGTCCTATTGTTTAAGTCTGGACAGGCTGACTCGCATTGCAGATCCGACGATCGCGGATGAGGATGAAAAAATTACGATCGCGATCGATAAAATTGTCCAAGAACATGTGGCGGAAACGCTGCGAAATCTATCGATCGAGGAACAGGATATTGCGGCGCGGAGTTTCCAATATTTGGTTACGCCGTCGGGGACGAAGTATGCCTACTCTACGGCGGATTTAGCGAACCTGGTGGGCTGCGAAGCGCAGGATCTCGATCGCTTGTTCGATCAACTCACGAAGGATCAACGGATTATTCGTCGGATTGGTAGTTTACCCGATCGGCCCGATGTGGAACGCTATGAAATTTTTCACGATGTCCTAGCTGCTGCAATCCTGCAATGGCGAATGCAATATGTAGACAAACAACGAAAGGAACAGGAACGAAAAGAGCAGGAAAAAAGAGAACAGGAACAACAATGGAAACACTGGAAAATCAGCAAAAATTTAATGATGGGAACCTTTGTAGGAACTGCCATCATTGCTCTTTTTGGCTGGCAAACAGCAGACGCTTACCGAAGCAAAGTGGATTTATTGATCAAGCAGTCCCAACAAGCGCTTCAGCAATTTAACAATGGACAACAACTGGAGGGCTTACAACAGGCCATCCAAACTGGGCAAACAGTGAACCAGCGGGTGCAAAAAAGTCCATTCCGCTGGTTGTTGGGTGATCAACAAAATCAGGCTATTCAACAATCCACTGCCACCCTGCAACAAATGCTGATGCGAGTCCAGGTGCAAAACCAACTGGAAATCCCCTCCGGCCAGCTAACCAGTTTGGATCTCAGTGCGGACTGGAAAATTGCGGCCCTGGCATTTTCGGACGGCACGATCGAAGTCCGCGAGATCACAACGGGTAAACAACTCAACCGATTTTCGGTCACAGGCAAAATTGTGGATCTTCACATTGATGGAACAGATTTAGTCGTTGTTTTAGACGATGGCAAGGTGCAGCGGGGCAATTGGCAAACGGGCCAAATGCAACCTTTGCCGCAAATCTCCCAGCAATCCCCCGCCAACTTTCGCTTTAGTGCCCAAGGCAGCACGATCGCCCTCTTGATCAGCAATCCCAATCTTTCTAAACCCTTCCGGGTGGAGATGTGGGATTGGAAAACCGATCGCAAACTCACCACACTTCCATCAGTAAAGAATTTTTTGGACTTTGCCCTCAGCCCAGACGGAAAAACGCTGGCCACCGCAACCGGAGATAGCACCGTGCAGGTGTGGAACAGTCACACGGGACAACCCCTCACTAAAGTCAAAACCTCCCACCAAGTCGTAAGTCTTGATCTGAGTCCGGATGGCAAAACCTTGGCTGTAATCACAACCGATGGAATTCTACAGCTCTGGAACTGGCCCACCCAAAAGCCACCCACCCAGGTGCCAGAATTCAATTCTGCAATCAGTTTGCACTTCAGCCCCCAGGGGAACATCCTCGCGATCGTCAGTACGGATGGCAAAATCCAACTCTGGGATCCCAAAAAACAACAAAGCCTCACCCAAATTACCCCAATACGCAATAGCACTTTCCTAGGCATCAGTCCCGACGGGCAAAAACTCGCCATACTGACGGATCAGGGCACCCTGCAACTGTGGCCATTGAAAAACCGTACCGCGATCGCTCAATTCCAATCAAAGCAATCGGTGTTGCGTCTTTGGTTTAGCCCCGATGGGCAGCAGGCAGGCATGGATTTAGCAAACGGGCTTGTCCAATTTTGGAATCCCAAGGCAAACAGACCTATCCCAGCGCCAAAGACCTTAAGTTCAGGCGATCGCGATCTCATTATCAGTCGTGCTATCAGCAGCCCTCAACCCTTATCCTCGCAAGGTGCCAGCCAGACGATCGTGACTGGAAGTGTCAACGGCACCATCACGCTGTGGAATGCCCAGGGGGCAAACGAAACACTGCAACAACAAGGCGATACCGTGCTTGGCCTCAGTATCAGTCCTGACGGTCAAACGATCGCTAGCGGTGATTCCAGTGGTACCATCACACTGTGGAATGCCCAGGGGAAAAAGTTAAAAACACTGCAAGAACAGCCTAAGCCAATTACAAGCCTTAGCTTTAGTCCCGACGGAAAAATCTTTGTGAGTGGAATGCAAAGCGGGGAAGTCACTCTGTGGAATCTCTCAGGTCAGAAATTACAAACCTTGGCAGGACACCGCGATGCCGTCACTAGCATTCGCTTCAGCCCCGATGGCCAAACAATTGCTACCGCGTCCGACGATGCAACGGTTCGCCTCTGGAATGCCGCAGGCCAAGAGTTGGCTACCCTCCAGGGGCGAGATGCCGTCAATAGCGTGAGTTTCAGTCCCAATGGTCAACAAATTGCGACGCTCTCCAAAGACACCCTCCAGTTCTGGGATACCCAGGGGAATCTGCAAGCTACGCTCCCCGGTATTAGCAGCTTTGCCTTCAGCCCCAACGGCCAACAAATCGCCCTCGCCACCCCGGACGGCGTGGTCAGCCTGTTGCCCACAGATCTCTCCTCCCTGCTGACCCAAGGCTGCCAATGGCTCCAACCCTACCTCCAGAGCCACCCCCAAGCCGCCCAAGACCTTTCCTATTGCAGCCAAAGATCTTCCAGCGCCATGTAGAGCTTGCCATAGATCCGCCCGCCATCGCGCCGCGCATCATAACACTGCCTATCGGAATACCGCAGCTTAACCGATCTCCGCCGATAGTAGGCTACATTGACCCGATCTAGCACAAGGGGCCTAGTTTTCTTATTCCAGGCAAAGGTGCGTTTGACACAGGCTCGGGTGCCAGGTGAGGTTCCATGGTCTTTGTTAATTGTCAGCGTGCAGGTATTGCTATTCGGGAAACACCGGAATGCACTAATTTTGACATCCCCCACTTCCTGGGATGCCTCCACAGGACTGACAGTGCCCACCACACCCAAAACCCCTAGCCCGATCGTCAGCCCCATTCCCAGGAGAGGCTTCACCAGGTGATTGATGAGAGAATTCATCCCCACTGTCCGTGGCATATCCTTGCTCCTCCTTTTTCCAGCCCGATCGCGATGACACGAAACCATGACCTCATTAGTGTTTCGATCGTGGCATAAATCCTGACGCACGGTTCTGAATTGACGTAATTCTTAAGTATGGCTAGGATTGCCGTTGCCATTGCAGCCGCCATTCCCAATTCCATACTCGATCGAACTACCCCAACTTACAAATTGCTTCGCCGCCTAATTCGATCCAGCCGTGAATCAATCCCGACGTAGACTGCGCCGCACCACAACGCCCCGCGCCATCAATTACGATCGCGCCGCCATCCCCATTCACCTTCCGCACCAGCTCATCAATGCCCGCCTGGGCCGCCGCCGCCGCATCCATGCCCTTAAACTGCACATAGCTGGCGATCGTCTTGGCAAACACCGTCCGTAAAAACTGCTCTCCATAACCCGTAGCAGACACCGCACAGGTTTCATTCTCCGCAAACACCCCTGCACCCACGATCGGGGTATCCCCCACCCGGCCCCAGCGCTTATTGACCAGCCCACCCGTGGAGGTCGCCGCCGCCAAATTGCCCGATAAGTCCCGCGCCACAGCTCCCACGGTACCCAGCTTTTGCTTAATCCGTTCGTGATCCAGAGTCATCCGTCCCGCTGCCTGGGCTTCCTGCAACTGCTGCACCCGTGCTGCTGTGATGAAATAGGCATCCTCGCACAATTCCACCTGCCGCGCCTTGGCAAACTCCAATGCCCCTTCTGCGGCTAGCAAAACGTGATCGCCCTGTTCCAGTACCTGCCGCGCTAACGCGATCGGATTTTTTACCCCCTTCACACAAGTAACACCCCCCGCTTTCAGCGTTTGCCCATCCATTAACGCTGCATCCATCTCCACTTGGCCCTGGGCATTTAAAACCGATCCGCGCCCTGCATTGTACAGTGGATTATCTTCCAACAACGTGACGCAATATT
The DNA here is from genome assembly GCF_050753345.1 of Alkalinema pantanalense CENA528. Taxonomy (NCBI): domain Bacteria; kingdom Bacillati; phylum Cyanobacteriota; class Cyanophyceae; order Leptolyngbyales; family Leptolyngbyaceae; genus Alkalinema; species Alkalinema pantanalense. The sequence continues at coordinate 17,243 of NZ_JBLZFX010000047.1, forward strand.
CCACCACATCCAAGGCTCGATCGCCCTTTGCCAGCCGCGATCGACCTGCTTCTAGAATTTCTAAAACACTGCTACGAAATTCCGCTTCTGTTGCTTCATACTTCAGATCCTCCAACGCGCCTGCGCCGCCGTGAATCATTAAGGAATAACCATTCGTCATTGCTGAGTGAATCCTTCCGTTTACACTGTAGGTGATAGTTCATCGATAATCGTAAACCGAATATGGTTCAACGCTAAATCACCTAAAGTAAAATTCTCAGGTAAGTTCTCAGCGGTCATTTTCTGGAATCTTACCCCTTTCCCTAACTCAGCGTGATACCACGCCAAGCCCATAAAAAAGCGTGTCGGATAGGGTCCCCGATCGATGACATCGTCCACGTTCGATTCCATCGGTAACCAACCCACACCGGGCACGTAAAACTCTAACCACACATGATTAAAATCCGGTTCCAAGGGAACGTTACGACGATCGGGAAAGGGAGGACACTTATATCGCCCCACCGTGCGGCAAGCAATGCCATTCAGCCGAGCTAGGGCTAGCAAGATCCCCACGTATTCCCCACAGGAAGCAATACCTCGATCTAACGCGACATCGGGCGTATCAATTTTCGGTTGAATGCCATAGCTCAAGCGATCGTAAACGTAATTCCGAATCTTTAGCATTTTGCGTAAAATATTCGTTTCCGTTCCTACGGCTTCCTTCGCAGCATTCTGAATCGTTGGCGTATCCATTGCCAATTCATCATTGTCTACTAAATACTGTTCCTTCAGCGCTTTCGGAATACGTTTCTTAGCATGAGTATCCACATCAGCGGGTGTGAGATAGGACTTAAAACTGTAGAGTTCTATTAACGCCTTCCACCCGAGCAGCCCATTTTGGTAGGGCTGGAGTTGGTCAAATTTAAACACTGCAAATTTTTGTCCATCCACTTCTTCGATCGTAAAGGGATGGCCGATCGGTTCAACTTTGCGTACCCGTTGCCGCACGGTTTCTGAAGGTAAAGCGATTCGCCACTCCACCTGCTCAAGCATGACTGCATCCAATGGCTGCAATTCCTCAACATAGGACAGCTCCACTAAGTAGCCATTGGAAAGGGTGTAATGCTCCTGCCAATTGTGGGCCACCTGCAAAGCATGAATCCAAGTGCGATCGCGAAAGGTGAGTTGGTAGGGAAAGCGCGCATTGGGATCATCCCGCACGTAGGGTTCTTCCTCTGTGTAGGCCACATAGCAAATAGGCTCCGGATCCGCTGGGTAGAGAGCGATCGCCGTGGGAAATTTGTAGGGCGTCAAGGCGCTCCAGCGCAATTCCCCCGTGGCACGATCGAGGCAAAACACCGTTTGCTCTTCTCGATCACAAATCCACAGCGCATCCTCCGTCGCCACCAGATTCGCCACACCGACACCGGGTTGAGAAAATTTCGTCAGTAATTGCGTAGTCTTGCTATCAAATACGTGAATATATCCTGATTTTTGGCAAGTAACGTAAACCAAGCCATCCCAAACGGCCACTCCATCCACATCGTAGGGCAGTTCAACGAAGGGAGTTGGTGAAAAGTTCTGCAAATCGTAACGGATGACCCAACGCCTTTTCCCTAGCCAAGCTTCTCCTAGAGAAATTGCTAGACCTGCCGTGTTGATCCAGTCCTTAGCGTGCTGGGGGTTCAGAATGGTGGTGTGGTCATTCGTGGGATCAATTTGGAGTAAATAGCCACGAACGCGATCGACCGCCAATAAACGATCGCCCTCTACCGCCAATCCTGATAGGGCATAAGCGCCGATCGGTCGAATGACTGATGGGCCGAATGGAACAGATACCACTTCCAATGGATGAATAACCTTTAGGTAAAGAGTTTACAAGAACGATGTCAATGAACTATCTAACGGGCAGTTTAAAAAATAAACTAATTATCTACCGAAGCCCGTTGACTATGGGGAGCATTAAGGGGGCTTAAGCACATATTCAGCCTTGACCTCAATAGACCAAATTGGCACCAACCCATAGCCCCCATCCACCTTAACTCCGATAGCCCAAGCAGCTAGGGTAACGGCCTGAATGTTGCTGATCTGAATATTGCTGGCCTGCGCATTGGATGATTGATCCCAAATTGATCCCAAACTGAACTGATGACTGCCACAGCTCTGATCCCCATAGCCCTCTTCATGAGGGGAACTCGAAACAGTACATTCAAAGTCCCCCTGATGAAGGGGGATTTAGGGGGGGATCGTCATGGGTTGCAATCACAAATTGATTGGGTATTACCTGAATTTAGCCAGGATTCAGACAACTCCATCCTTGCGCAACTTTTAAGGACGGCGTTGAAGAACCGTAGTTGAAGAACCGTAGTAGTAACAGCAGTAGTAACAGCCACCGAGGTTAGGCATGATTTTTAACGTAATCTAATTTATCCCTGCGTTTTGTGACCGATGATGCAGTTTCACTAAGCATCTCTCTCTACAATGTCAAGTGTTAAATCATCGCACTAAAGCTGGATTTGAGGCTTGTGCATAGATAGCGACCGAAGGCTCCACTTGAATGAAAGTTGTTTACGATCCCCAGCAGGACATTTTACAAATTTCCTTCATTGATTGCCCAATTGATGAGACAGCACAAATCGCTCCAGGATTAATCCTAGATTACGACGAAGATGGGCAGGTGATTGGGGTAGAAGTCCGCAAGGCATCTAAGCGAATTACTGATCCGCATTCCATTGCCTATTCCATTGGGGAAGCCAATGTAGAAAAACCGCAACCCAAGACCCCGTGATTGAAGATTCGGCCTAGTCGCTTACCCAAGACTCTTTACCAACTAGATCAATCACCCGATCGCGCAGTAGGTACTCGTTCTCTTCCAGAACCCGTTCAATATTGAGCCATTCTTGATCGCTGAAATGTTTGATCAGTTCATAAATGCAATGTTGCCGACTCACTAAGCCCCGGTCAACTAACGATTTCACTTCATCCCGAAGATCTTCGATCGAATATAGGCGTACGGTATACATAAGTCGTCCTCTGAGTATAAAGGCAGTTTTACTGATCCGAGTGACTGAGAAATGTCTGAAATATTCCGTGAATCAACGATTCACACATGCTCAATTGTTCATTAGTGATACAATTTGGGACACATCAAGAATGAACTGCATTAAAAAGCTAATGAACCAGCAATATTAGTATCAACTATTCAGCCTGAGAATTGCTATATAAAGTTGACCTTTTTAGAAAAAAATTGAACTTTGTTAGGATTGGGATGGTTATCTTTATGATTGGCATTCTTTATGATCGTGATAAGAGAATTGCGATCAGTATTGAATAGTTCCCTTGAATTACTTTTAGGATCAACTCTCTGGAAAACGCGATAACCAGCCTAGACTGATGAAGCAGGTCATGCTTGCTAGACCTCTCACAGCGAAGAAATTTTTCCCAAATCCTAATTACAACTGTAGTTTGCACAGCACCCAAATTCCACCTAAAACGATTTCGGCTTTATCGCCGTAGGTAAATGCTAGGGGATGAGTAGGATTAGAAAAAAAACAATTTAAAACACTATATCTAGGGCATAAATTGATAAAAAAGTGCCTAGAGAGATTGCATACTAAATCGATCGAGATCGATGGAAGGTTCCCATTCACGGGGACACGGTATTCGGGAATTCATGAAGTCATAACATCTTTATGAAAGTAAAAAGATTTAGCATCACCCTGATCAGTTTTATAAACGAAATTTATGTATGCTGGAGAACGAGAAATTTAGGCGCTAGGTGATTGTTGTATTTCGTGCGATGTATGTTGATTGCGAAATATACTTTTAATAAATTATTTTGATTTTGATTTCATCTCAGCTTGCCAATATTTACTACCGTTTCAGGACTCTAACATGACTCAACCCGTGCGGATTTTAATGTGTGCGCCGCACCACTATGATGTGGATTATGTCATCAACCCTTGGATGGAAGGGAATGTCCACCGATCGTCCCGAGACTTAGCCGAAGAGCAATGGAATCAGCTCTACCAAGTCCTCAAAAACTACGCCACCGTTGATCTCGTTCCCCCCCAGCAGGGCTGGCCAGATATGGTGTTTACTGCCAATGCAGGACTGGTGCTGGGGAATGTTGCGGTACTAAGTCGATTTTTTCATCCCGAGCGCCAAGGGGAAGAACCTTATTTCCAGAATTGGTTCGCTGAAAATGGCTTTCAAGTTCACACCTTACCTAAAAGCTTGCCCTTTGAAGGCGCAGGGGATGCCTTATTCGATCGAGCGGGCGGTTGGCTGTGGGCGGGCTATGGTTTTCGATCGGAATTAGATGCCCATCCTTATTTAGCAAAATGGCTGGATGTGGAAGTATTATCCCTTCGGTTGATCGATCGGCGGTTTTACCATTTAGACACCTGCTTTTGCCCCTTGACCGATGGCTATTTACTCTATTACCCCCCCGCCTTTGACACCTATTCCAACCGCTTAATTGAGTTGCGAGTTCCAGCGGACAAGCGCATTGCCATTGACGAAGTGGATGCTATTAACTTTGCCTGTAATGCAGTGAATGTGGATACATTCCAGAATGGCAAGCTGGAGCGGATTTTGGTCATGAACCAAGCCAGCACTGGGTTAAAACAGATTTTGCACGATCGGGGCTTTACCGTCATTGAAACCCCACTGACAGAATTTCTGAAAGCAGGTGGTGCGGCCAAATGCTTAACCCTTAAGGTCACCGAACCTCGTCACGCCACCCCTCACCTGTCTGCCTTGCAAAGCCGGGTCATCCAATTGGAAGGCCATTTGTTAGACTCCGGTTTAGTCAGTCGTGCCCTCGATACCATTCTGGCAAACGGCGGCAGCTTCCAGGTCTTGAACTTTGACCTGGGAGAACAACGGCAAGATCAGTCCCGCGCCGAAGTGAAGGTGTCTGCGCCCGATGCCAGCGTCATGGCCGATATCATGGGGCAACTGATTGATTTAGGAGCCGTGAGTCCGCCCCAGCAGGCCAGCAACGCAACGCTGGAACCCGTAGAAAAAGCCGGGGTTGCACCGGATGATTTCTACGTCACGACGATTTATCCCACAGAAGTGCGCATTCAAGACCAATGGATCAGGGTTGAAGGTCAGCGCATGGATGGCGCGATCGCGGTGACCCAAACAGCAGAAGGCCCCATCGCTCGCTGTAAGCTTTTGCGGGATTTGCAATTGGGAGAATCCGTGGTTGTGGGCAGCGAAGGTCTACGGACCCTGCGCAATGAGAATTCTCTCAAATCCAGCAAAACCGAAGAGTTCAGCTTTATGGGCGCGGGGGTGTCCAGCGAACGGCGGGTGGAACTGGTGGTGGAACAAATTGCCTGGGATCTGCGCCGCATACGCGATCGCGGCGGGAAAGTGGTTGTCACGGCTGGCCCCGTTGTCATTCATACCGGCGGCAGTGAACATCTCTCCCAATTGATTCGCGAGGGGTACGTACATGCGCTGCTGGGCGGGAATGCGATCGCGGTTCATGATATGGAACAGGCCATGCTGGGCACCTCCCTGGGGATGGATATGAAACGTGGGGTTTCCGTCCATGGGGGTCATCGTCATCACCTTAAAGTCATTAATGCGATCCGTCGTTGCGGTAGTATTGCCCAAGCCGTTGAGCAAGGCATTCTCACCAGCGGCATCATGTATGACTGTGTTAAACATGGCGTTCCCTTTGCCCTAGCGGGTTCCATTCGGGACGATGGCCCCCTACCAGACACCCAAATGGATTTGCTGGCGGCCCAGGCAGACTATGCACGGCTCATTGACGGTGCAGACATGATTTTAATGCTGTCCAGCATGTTGCATTCGATCGGAGTGGGCAATATGACCCCCTCTGGTGTGAAAATGGTGTGTGTGGATATCAATCCAGCAGTGGTAACAAAGCTCAGCGATCGCGGATCGATCGAGTCTACGGGCGTTGTCACCGATGTGGGATTATTCCTAAGCTTACTGGTACAGCAACTCCATAAATTGCAAGGCCAGTATGGCTCCCCACAGACCGTGCCGATGTAGGGGATTGGAAGTTTAGGAACTTCCAGATGTTTTGAATAAGCGCTGTGATGGCCTATCTAGATTAAGTTTTCGTTAAGTCGAAGCTCAGGATGGACATCCCCCTTTTAGACTAACGAATCTAGATAGGTCTATGAGGCTCCGTGACCCGGATATTGCGGTGTCCCCTCCCAATTTACCTAGTTCGAGAATTCGTCAAATCGCATACAGAATAATATCAAGATTTCTTGATAATTTACTTATCAGGATCGTTCTGTTTGGCATCAATCAATTTAGGATAGGCGTTTATATTGGAACTAGAGCCAGGGTTAGTGCAGAAGTTTATGATGATTCCTTACCAGTACCCAGTCATGGTGATTGGGGGCGCGGAAGATAAGGTCAATGATTGCAAAATTCTCAATGCGTTTGTTGCCAACGCAGGGGGAGAGGATGCAGTGATTGGGGTTGTACCCTGTGCTTCCCGAGAGCCGAATATCGTTGGAGATCGTTATTTCCAACTGTTTACTGGTATGGGCGCTAAACAGGTTCATATTCTGGATATTCGCCATCCTCAGGAATGCGATGAACCCCGGTGGTTAGATCTGTTAGATCAATGTACAGGCGTCTTTTTCACCGGTGGAGATCAAATTCGTCTCTGTCACTTGATCGGCAATAGCCGTTTTCTTGAAATGATTAAGGCCAATGTCTATCTTGGCAAACTGGTTCTGGCAGGCACCAGCGCTGGGGCAGCCATGATGGGTGAAAAAATGATCGCAGGGGGCAGCAGCGGAGAATCCCCCAATCGATCGCTGGTCGATCTCTCCGAAGGACTGGGCGTTATCCCAGAATTGCTCGTTGATCAGCATTTTCACAATCGCAATCGCATGGCTCGTTTACTGAGCGCGGTGGCGGCCTTTCCCGATCGGGTAGGCATTGGCATTGATGAAGATACCTGCGCTGCTTTGGATGGGCAGGGAGCTTTTGAAGTGTTAGGCAAAGGTACCATTACAGTGGTCGATCCCGGTAATTCAGTTCGGACAAATTATTCCGTTACGGGTGAAACGTCACCGCTCAGTCTACACAATTTAAAGTTGCATGTACTGACTCCGGGTAACCGATACGATTATCACAATCGTATTGTGCTTGAGTAGCAGTATTAGCTTGTGTGAGCTGTTTGGCTTGAGTCGGTTGTTCTCACCTTGTTCCAGACGAGTGCCGTGTCTCTACAGATGTTATGAAAATCCTCAAAACTCAAACCCTCCGTGGCCCTAATTATTGGAGTATTCGCCACGGTCAATTGATCGTGGTGCGCTTAGACCTAGAAGACTTAGCCGATCGGGCTTCGGATGACATTCCAGGATTTTATGACGGGCTAGTGAAAGCATTACCTAGCTTGGAGGAACATTTCTGTTCACCGGGCTGCCGGGGCGGTTTTTTAAGCCGTGTACGGCAGGGTACCATGATGGGCCATATTGTGGAGCATGTGGCCCTGGAGTTACAGACCCTCGCAGGCATGTCGGTGGGTTTTGGGCGGACTCGCGAAACAGCCACTCCAGGAATCTACCAAGTGGTCTTTCAGTACGAAAACGAGCGCGCAGGGCGCTATGCAGCGCGGGCAGCGGTTCGACTCTGTAGCAGTATTATAGAGACAGGACGCTATCCGCAGGCTGAATTAGACAAAGATTTACAGGATCTGCGCGACTTTAAGTTAGCAGCATCCCTGGGTCCCACTACAGAAGCCTTGGTGCGGGAAGCAGAACTGCGGGGCATTCCTTGGCAACCCGTGGGAGCGCGGGATCTCCTGCAATTTGGCCATGGGAAGTACCAGCATCGTGTACAAGCTTCCCTGACCAGTTTAAGCAATGTTTTAGCGGTGGAATTAGCTTCGGATAAGGAAAGCACGAAGCAGGTTCTGGACAATGCGGGAATTCCTGTGCCAAAAGGGCTAGTAGTCTATACCTTGGATGAATTGGAAAGCGCGATCGATACCCTGGGGGGCTATCCGATCGTTCTCAAACCGCTGGATGGCAATCACGGGCGAGGCATTACCCTAGATATTCGCAATTGGGACGAGGTGGAAACTGCCTACGAAAAAGCACGGGAAGTATCCAAGGGAATCATTGTTGAGCATTACTATGAAGGCCATGATTTCCGGGTTTTGGTCGTCAATCACAAAGTGGTGGCAGTAGCAGAGCGGGTTCCGGCCCATGTCGTGGGCAATGGTCGAAATACCGTTGCGGAATTGGTGCATCGGGAAAATAAAGATCCACGACGGGGACGCGGCCACGAAAATTTACTCACGGAACTGGCTCTCGATCAAACCACTGAAGAAATGTTGCAGCGGCAATGCTGTGATTTGGATTCGGTCTTGCCTGAGGGCGCGGTCTGCTACCTGCGGGCCACGGCTAATTTGAGTACGGGGGGCATTGCCATCGATCGGACCGATGACATTCACCCGGAAACCATTTGGCTGGCTGAACGGGTGTCGCGGTTGATTGGCTTGGACGTGGCGGGCATTGATGTCGTCACAACCGACATTAGCCGTCCCCTGCGGGATGCCAATGGAGTGGTAGTAGAAGTCAATGCAGCTCCGGGCTTACGCATGCACCTAGCACCGAGCCAGGGAATTCCCCGCAATGTGGCGGCTCCAATTCTAGACATGTTGTTCCCAGCGGGGACACCCACACGCATTCCCATTATTTCCGTGACGGGGACGAATGGTAAAACGACGACCACAAGATTGATTGCCCACATTTTCCGTCAGGTGTATGGAACGGTTGGTTTTACGACCACCGATGGGATTTACATTAACAATCACCTAATTGAGAAGGGGGACACCACCGGACCGTACAGTGCGCAGGTGATTCTGCGTGATCCGACGGTGGAAGTAGCAGTTCTGGAAACGGCACGGGGCGGTATTTTACGATCGGGGTTGGCGTTCCAACATTGCGATGTAGGCGTGGTGCTGAATGTAGCGGAGGATCACCTCGGCATTGGCGACATTGACACGATCGAAGACCTCGCAAGGTTGAAAGCAGTAGTGGCGGAAGCAACCCATACCGATGGCTATGCGGTGCTGAATGCAGATGATCCTTGGGTGTCTGCCATGGCCGATCGGGTCAAGTCAAAGGTGGCCTATTTCTCGATGAATCCTGAAAATGAACTCCTGCGATCGCACCTGCAAAATGGTGGCATTGCAGCGGTTTACGAAGATGGCTATCTGTCGATCCTGCAACAGGATTGGATCTATCGCATTGAAAAGGCCGATCGGGTACCGTTAACCATGGGTGGACGCGCTCCATTTATGATTGCCAATGCCCTCGCAGCTAGTTTGTCAGCCTTTGTGCAAGGTGTGGAAATTAAGGCAATCCAGTCGGCCTTGCGCAGTTTTCGAGCGTCGGCCCAGCAAACGCCGGGGCGCATGAACCTGTTTAATTTGGGTCGTTACCATGTGCTGGTCGATTACGCCCACAATCCGGCGGGCTATGAAGCAGTGGGTGGCTTTGTCTCCAATTGGACGGGCCCAACGGTCGGGGTCGTGGGTGGTCCTGGCGATCGCCGGGATGAAGATCTACGAGCCTTGGGCAAACTCTCGGCAGAGATCTTTGGCCAACTGATCATCAAAGAGGATGATGACAAACGCGGTCGGGAACCGGGGGCAGTAGCCGAGTTGCTGGTGGAGGGCATTCAACAAGGGACGAAGAAAACGCCGCCCTATGAAATTCAATTGGATGAAACCACAGCGATCAACAATGCCCTCGACCATGCACCGGATAATGGTTTGGTCGTGATTTTCCCGGAAAGCGTAACGCGGGCGATCGACTTAATTAAAGCGCGCAATCCGATTTCAGAGGCAATGGAAGTAACGCCTTTACCGGCGGCTCCTGCTAAGAAATCGACCCGATCGGGATCCCGGAAAACCAAGGTTTCGGCGATGGATGTGGCGCAATCGTCGTAGTCTTTCTGGGCGATAAAGGGAACCAGAGTCCAAAGTCTATCTCCCAACGGCATTCAAAGTCCCTCTCCCAGACTGGGAGAGGGATTTAGGGTGAGGGCAAAATGCGCAGAACTCACCCGTCATTTAGGATTGCTTTCGTTGAGGATTGCTAGATCACTTGAGTGTTTTGCTACCCATCACTTCTGGCAATTGAGCTCAAAGTTATCTGTCCAAGTTGCTCGTGAATTGTTCACTGATTGCAAATCTTTCATTCTAGAAATTTAATTCATTGATTCATATCAGATTTCTTGTCTGATATGAATCAGATCAGTCTAATCCCTTTCCCTTCGCATCATTCGGGAGACGTCTATGTCAATGTCTGCATCTAGCTCGGTTTCAGGTCGTTCTGAGTCACCCTATGAGGTGCAAACCCAAGCGATCGCGCGGGAACTACTCGCGCAAACGGGAGAAAAGCGATCGTTCTTTGCAAAGTTCCAAGATCAGCTACGCTGGGATGACAAACTATTGGCCTGGACGATGGAAAATCCGGGGCTGCGGGTGCAGTTATTTCGCTTGATCGACTGTCTTCCAGCCTTGAAAACCAAAGCCGCGATCGCCCGTCATCTCCAGGAATACCTCGGTGATGCGGCGGTGGAATTGCCCCAAGCCCTGAAGGGATTGTTGAATTTCACCAACCCAGATTCTGTGCCGGGACAGGTTGCGGCGACGACTTTAGCAACGGCGGTGGAAACCCTAGCGCGGAAGTATATTGCGGGTGAAACGCTAAAGCAAGCGCTCAAAAGTATTGAACAGTTACGCAAACAGTCGATGGCCTTTACGATCGACCTGTTAGGTGAAGCTGTCATTACGGAAACGGAAGCGCAGGCGTATTTACAGCAGTATTTAGATTTAATGGCGCAGTTAACTGATGCCGCGAAAGGTTGGTCAACGGTGGCGAACATTGATACTGCGGAGGGAGATGCCCTACCCAAGGTGCAAGTGTCCGTCAAATTAACAGCCTTTTATTCTCAGTTTGATCCCTTGGATACTGCTGGATCTCAAGCCAAGGTTAGCGATCGCATCCGTACCCTATTACGGCATGCCAAACAACTCGGGGTGGCCGTCCATTTTGATATGGAGCAATACCGCTATAAAGATGCCACCCTAACGGCGCTGAAGCAATTGCTGTTGGAAGAGGAATTTCGCGATCGTACGGACATTGGTATGACGTTGCAAGCCTACCTCCGCGATAGCTATGGCGATTTGAAAGATTTAATTACTTGGGTGAAGGAACGGGGGCATCCCCTAACCCTCCGCTTAGTTAAGGGAGCCTATTGGGATCAGGAAACGATTCTATCGCGCCAGAACCATTGGCCCACCCCTGTGTATAACCATAAGTCCTCCACCGATGCCAATTATGAGCGGATGATAGCCCTGCTACTGGAAAATCACGCCCATTTGTATGCGGCGATCGGGAGTCATAACGTGCGCTCCCAAGCCCATGCCTTAGCGATCGTGGAAGCGTTGGGCATTCCCAAACGGCGGGTTGAGTTCCAAATGCTCTACGGTATGGCGGACAACCTAGCCGCCGCGATCGCCAAACGGGGGCAGCGGGTGCGGATTTATTGTCCCTATGGCGAGTTAATTCCGGGCATGTCCTATTTAATTCGACGCCTGTTGGAAAATACCGCCAACAGTTCGTTCCTGCGGCAGAATTTAGAAGCGCGACCGACGGAGGAATTGTTGGCCATTCCGGTTTGGGGAGAAGGGGATGACTTGATTGAGGCGCATCCCTTTGCGATCGCCCCTAGCTCGCCTTCACTCAGTCGGATTGAGCCCGCCCCAGATACGGACTACGCCCTTGGAACCCTGCGCGATCGAGCAACGGCTGGACTCACGCAGATTAAACAACAGTTGGGACAACCCTATTGGCCATTGATCAACGGTCGATCGATGACGACAGATGTCACGATTCCCTCGGTCAACCCATCACAGCCGAGTCAAGTGGTGGGAACGATCGGGCAGATCAATTTAGACCAAGCAGAGGAAGCCGTTACAGCCGCAAAAAATGCCTTTACCACTTGGAAGCATACTCCTGTCAAGGAACGAGTCGCCATTATTCGTAAAGTGGGCGATTTACTAGAAGCCCGTCGCCATGAGTTGAACGCTTGGATGGTGTATGAAGCGGGGAAACCTCTGCGGCAGGCGGATGGGGAAGTTTCAGAAGCCGTTGATTTTTGTCGCTACTATGCCGCTGAGATGGAACGGCTGTCCCAGGAACTCAACTACGATGTGGCCGGAGAAACCGATCGCTATTTTTACCAACCGAAGGGCATTGTCTTGGTGATTTCGCCGTGGAACTTTCCCTTAGCGATTCCCACAGGCATGACGATCGCGGCATTGGTGACGGGGAATTGTGCGTTGCTCAAGCCAGCCGCAGTAACGTCTGTGATTGCAGCGAAATTAAGTGAGATTTTGGTGGAAGCAGGCATTCCTCCTGGCGTGTTCCAATACGTTCCCGGTCGGGGTTCCACGGTTGGCAACTACCTCGTTAAACATCGTGATGTGCAGATGATTGTCTTTACCGGATCCCAGGAGGTGGGTTGCCAGATTTACGCCGATGCCGCCGTTTTGCAACCGGGCCAGAAACACCTGAAGCGGGTAGTGGCGGAAATGGGAGGTAAAAATGCCATCATCATTGATGAGAGCGCAGATTTGGATCAGGCTGTACAGGGGGTGGTGTATTCCGCCTTTGGCTACAGCGGACAGAAATGTTCCGCCTGTTCACGGGTGGTCGTACTTGCGCCGATTTATGACACCTTTGTGGCGCGGTTAGTGGAAGCAACGAAATCCCTGAATGTGGGGGATGCCGTCGATGCCAGTACGCAGGTGGGGCCAGTGATTGATGCCGCCGCCCAGCAGCGAATTCGCGATTACATTGCCAAGGGGAAAGCTGAGGCAACCCTAGCGATCGAATTGCCCAGTCCGGAAACGGGTTATTTTGTGGGGCCAACCATTTTTACCGACGTTGATCCGCAGAGCACGATCGCCCAAGAGGAAATTTTTGGCCCCGTGTTGGCAGTGATGAAGGCAACGGATTTTGATCAGGCATTGGCGATCGCCAATGGCACGAATTTTGCCTTAACCGGCGGACTGTTTTCCCGCACCCCCTCCCACATTGAACGGGCCAAGGTGGAGTTTGAAGTGGGGAATTTATACATTAATCGCAGCATTACGGGGGCGATCGTGGCACGACAGCCCTTCGGCGGCTTTAAGTTATCTGGCGTTGGCTCCAAGGCGGGGGGGCCGGATTACTTATTGCAGTTTTTGGAACCGCGCACCGTGACGGAAAATATTCAACGCCAAGGATTCGCCCCGATCGAGGGAGTCGATACTTAATGCTCTCCGAACTTGCTTAAGGAAAAGCTAGCGATTTGCCAAGGATAGATGGTTGGGTCTGGGTTCCTGAGCGATCCCTCCAGCAAATCTACCCGATCGCTCACTTGGAGTTTTAGCAATCCTCCGATCTCCAATTCGGCTGATTCTCCTAGCCATTCATAACAGCGCAGAATATATTGTTCTGGGTTATCTTCCGCCTGTTTTAGCACCATGGGCATTAAATTCTCTGTCGGGATGGTTAATAAGCTTCCTGACGATGGCAAATTGCCCTGTAATGCCTGGGCTGGCAGCACGATCGCTTGCAATGGCAAAGTAGTCTCCATCGCCTTTTGGGGTGTTTTAGCGGTTTGCCAATTTCCGGCATGGGGGTACAGGTAATAGGTAAATGCGTGATGGCCTTGATCGGCTTGGGGATCGGGCCATTCCGGTGCCCGCGAAAGCGATAGTCGAATTTCGTTGGGCTGATGGTTGTAGCCATGTTTACGATCGCTGAGAATGCTCAAGCCATAGGTTACCTGATTACTGGTCTGATCATTAGTTTGACTCTCTATCTCTCCACTCAAGCTAGCCCAGCGGAGTCCCGGCACTTCCCATTGAGCTTTTTCTGCTTCAGTTGCGGGGCGTGTGGGCCGATCTATGACTCCACAGGCGGTTTCGTAACTGACCATCTCCGCTGAAAAATTGACCGGAAATGCAGCTTTAACCAGCACATGTTTTTCCTGCCAATCAACCTGATTTTGGATTTCCAATAATGGCGAATGGGCTTCCAGCGCATAAATTTGCGTAAAGGTCGATTGCCCGATCGTGCGAACTACCCGCAACCGCGATCGCGCCGGACTCTGTTCCAACCATTCGATCGATTGAAGTTGCGCGGGTGGCAAAGGGTAATTTTTGTAATCTGGATCAATATTCCAGGCATCCCAGTACTGACCTTGATCTTGAAAACTTAGCAATGCGTTTCCATCACCATTCAAGACATTTTGACAATTAACTTTATCAAATAGTTCCGTAATATTTCCCGTTTCTGAATCAACAACAACTCGTAAACATTGATTCTCTAGCTGATAATCTTGATTACCATCAAAAATGGCATTACAACTCTCAGTTGCACTCTCTTGACCGATTTCTACAACATCACTGAAGTTCTCGATCGATAAGCTGTAGCAACGGTATCCCATCGCGGGAATTGCTTCCGCCCAAAACTCCACCAGCCACCCCGAGCGGCCATCCTGATAATGCGATCTAATCTGGCATTGCACGTTGTTTCCTGAATTCTTCAAAGTCCCCCTGTTCAAGGGTAATTTAGGGGACTCTGCTGAATTCTTCAAAGTCCCCCTTATGAAGGGGGATTTAGGGGGATGAACCGTTATCGCATCAACGAATTGTTCAGGATTTACCCCAGCCAATTCTGGAATAAACAAACGAACCCACTCACTCCGCTGCCAGGATAAATCGTTAAAGACAACAATGATCCGATCGTTCGGCGAAGTTGATCCTGAAGGTAACACGAAGGGTTGAATCGCTTGGGCGATCGCTTGTCTAGCCTGGGTTGTAATCGCTCGTAATTGCTGATAAGCCTGTTCCCAAGCTTGATTGGCCGTGGGGTAAACCTCCGCGATCGACGTACCGGGCAGAATGTCATGGAATTGATTAAACAGCACCTGTTTCCAAGCGGTTTCCAATGCCGGTTTGGGATAGGGCTGGTCGATCGCCAAGCAGGCTAAAGACGCCCACAATTCCGCACAGTACAGGGCATCTTCGCAATCTCGATTCCAAGCTTTTTGATCTGCATGGGTCGTGTAGCAACCGCGATGGAATTCTAAATACAAGTCGGAATTCCAAACGGGTAATGCGGTTGTGGATAGGGAAGACTGAAGCCGATCGCAATAGGTTTCCGCCGTGGTGAATTCTAGGTTGGGGAAGTAGGGAGATCGTTGCCAACGGGTCGCCAAGTCCAGCATGTCGCGGGTAGGGCCACCACCATGGTCACCGATGCCCGTTAACCAGAGAGGCATACGATCGCCCGTTTTTTGCTGCCATTCCCAACAGTAATCACTCAGCTTGATCGGGTCAATTCCCTCCCCGATCGGAGCCGACATCAATGCAGTCACCTGCGAGCCATCGGGAGCCTGCCAAATAAACACCTCATGGGGATACTTTGTCGTGTCATTCCAGCGCAACTTTTGTGTGACGAAATAGTTCATGCCTCCCTGTTGCAACAATTGCGGAAACTGCCAGCAAAAGCCAAAGGTATCCGGTAGCCAAGCAATGGAACTAATGTTGCCGAAACGGGATTGATAATAGCGCTGACCATAGAGAATCTGACGCGCGATCGATTCCCCCCCAATGACATTCAACTCCGGTTCAATCCACAGTCCGCCCACGGGTTCCCATTGCCCCGCCTGCACCCGCTGGCAAATGGCATGAAATAACGCCGGACGGTGCTGCTCCATCCATTCATACAGCGCTGGCGTCGTGTGGCAGAACGTTAATTGGGGAAATTCCTGTTGTAATTGCAGGGCCGATCGAAAGGTTCGTTCCGCCGCCTTCCAAGTTTCCTCCACCGTCCATAACCAAGCCATATCTAGATGGGCATGGCCTAGGAGGTAAATCGTGTAGTCCTTCAGCCGATCGCGGTAGGGCAATAGGCAATTCCGCAATGCTACTAGAGTGCGAGGGGTGAAGGGGGTGGGAGGGTGAATCTGTTGGGCTAGTGGAGACAGTTCTTCGGGAGCGAACGTGGTTAAATACTGCGTCACCACAGCAAATTCATCGGCTACAAAACCAGGATCCAAGCTGTCATAGGCCGATTCAAAAATTAACCGCGATCGCATCAATGCACCGTTATCATGGCCGGGACTGACCAACCGTAGCGTTATCTCTACTATCTCGCCCGGTTGGACGGCTCGACTCAGGACAATCCGCGCCGAATGGTCAAACAAATCGCCTTCCTGCACCTTTTCGCCATTGACCCAAACCTCCGCCAGCTCCGCCCACCACGTTAAACAGAGTCTTGCCGTCAGTCCAGTTAGGTCGTAGGAGCCTGAAGCGCTGCGATCGAGGCATTGGGGTAACTGAAACACCTGACGCAATACAATCTCTTGACGCCCCCTGTCCCAAGCAATGTGACCCTTTTCGTTTGGAATGGCTAGGGTTGCTCGATCGCTAGGACTGGCCAAGGGCAATGCATTCCCACAAGATTCATGCCCAGACTCAGATTCTCTGACATGATTGGTTACAATCTGCCAATGGGCGATCGTGTCTTGCTGCACCTGATTTCGCAGGGCTTGAATCACACTATTCAGAATTTGTGTTGCAAGTTCGATCGAATCTGGCAGGTTTGTCATAATCAGTTACAGATCTTCTTCAAACGGAAGGCGTACAATTTTCACGTTAGGGATCACTGACTTCGCGAAAATTTTTGTGAAATAGGTTAAGACCCAATCAGCGGGTCATTGTGACAGGTGATCCAGTTCTTTATTGTTTCATTGGGTGGGATGCTATGGCCCTCGATCGCCCTTACCAAAGTCAATTTCTCAACTTCTTCTCGCGCCAAACCCAAAAGCTCAAGGATCGGGCAGGGGTGCTCTGGCGTAACTTCAAATTGGCGGCGATCTGGGGGGCGCAGTTGTCCCTCTACCCAATTTATGCAGTCTTCCAAGCGTTCCGCCTGGTGGGTAAGCAATTGAATGCAGGAGTGCGGCAGGCGGCGCTGTGGCTGACAGCGGGGGTGGAACCCTCCGAGGAGCCGGTAGCAACGGATGCCGCCATTCAAACCGTACTCTCCGCCCTGACCCAAAATACGATCGCTCCGGCTCCCGTTGGACAGGTGGATCCCTTGCTGGTGCTGCTGACGGAAGGCACGAAAATTCGCGGCGTGGCGTCCCTGGTCTCTACCCAGCGGATGGTGCTGGTGGCTCAGGATAATCAAATTCTGGATGTGCTGACCCAATCGCAGCAGCACCAACTCAAGCGGCGCATTATTTTCGAATTGGCGCTCTACTATCGCTACTGGCGACGGCACCAACTCAAGACGGGCAGTGCGCTGGTAGTTCGCGATCGCTCCTCCCTGGCCTTGCCGTTACGGCTATTCTGGCAACTCATGGCTTGGATTCAATCCAGTCCGATCGCCGTTTCGACCAATCTCTTCCAGGAAGCCAAGTTGACGGGTGCCAATCCCCCACTTTTGCAAGGTTTTAAGCCGAACCTAAGTCCAGCCGATCCTGCCGCTAATGCCCTGACGCTGTCCCGAGGCGTGGGAGTCATGCAAGGCAATCCGTTGCGCTGGAAGACGATCGGGGCCGCATTACGCACCAAGCTTGATGCCCTGGGCCAGGGCTTACCCCAGCTGCGGGAGGTGCCGGACTTAATTCAAGCCGCCATTCGCTATTTCTTTGGGCCACGGGCCACAGAACAGGCCGCAAGGACGCTCTATCCTGCCGCAAGAACCGTTGCGTCTCTGCCGGGAAAAGCGCCGGGACAACCAAAATCCTTTGTCATGGTCGAAGATCCCTGGCTAACCACCCAGGATGTATTTGGATCCGGTGGCATCAGCCGTCTGACTCCCGATTCTTGGCTCGATCGTTGGCGCGTTCCCACCGAGGATGTGCCCACCACCCTATTCGGCGTCGTCACCACTGCCCTGCCGGAACAGCCCCAACCCACTCTGGGCGGCACCCTGAAGCAGTGGATTCAAACAACCCTAGCCGATCCACTGTCTGCCCTTGGCCAGTCTGCCCTTGGCCAGTCCGCCCTCAGCCAGTCTGATCCAAAAGCAGGCCAGAAGCGCACGAAGGCGATCGTTCTGAATCGCCGGGGTGCCATCCGAAGCAAGCTGTTTGCGAGTTTCACAGTGGATGCGATCGCCAACCCAGAGGCTACGGGTAGCGCAGCAAGTTCGTTAATCGATGTCGATATTGACACTTGGACGCTCTCAACTACTCCCACTGAGCAAACCGCAGTTGTAAATGAGGCGGAAATTCTGACTGGTGCAGATGCAACTGGTACAGATGGGACTGCTACCCATGCGATCGTTGAAGCAGATACCGCAACCCACCAACCCGATAAATTTGCTGCCGCTTGGCTAGAGGCCGAAGCCACACCCCTTGGGTATGAGCAGACCTGGTGGGAAAAAGCGCTGGATTGGTGCGATCGAATTTTGGTGTGGGTTGAGCAGGGCATCCTGCAACTTTGGCGTTGGTTTAAAGCCCGTCGTGAAACTGGGCATCGCTAAACTGGGCTAGGTGACCAAGCAGGCTGCAATACCAGGTAAGATAGAGAATCATCTTTGGTATTACGGGATTTCCCGTTTTTGACAACCGATCGTGTTCGTTTTGCTGGAGTCATTCCCATGCTTACGCTAAAAATCGTAGTTAACATCGTTGTTGCTTTCTTTATTCTGGTTTTCTTCTTCGGCTTCCTGAACAACGATCCCGCCCGGAACCCCAACCGCCGCGATCTTGACTAATTTTCAGGATTTGCCCATTAGAGTTTGAGGGCAGTAGATTATCCTTGGGTTTGCAACCTTCTAAAATCTGTAACGTCAGATGTTTAGCCCGGTTGTCCCTGAGCTAGTCTCTGTCCTTTTTTTGTGAGTTGATTGGATCCCTATGCCCTATCCGGTTGCGCCACCTGACCCGCCAGCCTATATTCGATCGTTTGAACAGTCTCGGCCTTCCTTAACGGCGGATACGTTGAAGGTGGATGCGACAGCGAATGTATTCCCTGAAGCGCAAATTGCGATCGAACCCTCCGGCTGGACAATTTCACAAAATTTGTTGCAATTACAAGATGCCTCAGGCCCAGCCCGCACTACGCGCCCTCCCAGTTTTACCAGTGCTACAGGTATTACAGATACTACGGATGCTGCAGGAGCGCAATCTTCTCCAAAATCGTCGCTGACCACACCGCTTCCCCCCACAACGGAAGACTTTGGGGCTGAGAAATCGACGACTGAAAACTCGACGACTGAAAACTCGACGACTGAGGGTTCCCCCGCTTCCTCTGCATCCTCTCCCACCCAGTCTCCTCCTCCATCTGCCTCACCGGGAACCTCCAACCCCAAGCCGGGAACCTCTAATCCAGCCCCCAGTAATACCAACCCTGTTACGCCAACCGCCAAGCTGGCCCAGGAAGGATTACTAGAACTAAAAGCCGATCGCCAAGATTATGATGAACGGCGACAAATTTTTACCGCAGAAGGGAATGTCTCCATGCGGTTTCAGGGCTCCTTGCTCAAGTCCGATCGCTTGCAGGTGAACCTCCTCAATCGCTTTGCTGTAGCCGATGGCAATGTGCAACTGACCCGTGGCGATCAGGTAATACAAGGCGAACGGTTTGAATATAACTTTGTGCAAGGGGAAGGCAAGGTGCGATCGTTGCGGGGGGATGTATTTCTGCCCAGCGCTGGCACGGATTTTGCCCCCAACTTGCCTACAGATATTTCCGCCGGAGCCATCCTGACCCAACCCGTCATCGATCGGGTCTACACCAACCAACCCGCCCAAAATGTGACCGGTGGACGTGGGGGTAGCTTTACCCTAGGCGCACGGAATAATCCCAGTGGCGGTGAAGTGGTACCCCAACGGGGCGGACAGGGGGTGCGCCGGATTCGGTTTGAAGCGGCGGATGCGGACTTTTACCCCGAAGGCTGGACAGCTCGGGATGTGCGAATTACCAACGACCCCTTCTCGCCACCGGAACTGGAACTGCGGGCTAAAACTGCGACGTTTACCCGTCTTTCGCCCCTACGAGATGAAATTCGGGCAGAGAAGCCTCGCCTGGTGTTTGATCAGCGCTTCAGTTTGCCCCTGTTGCGCAATCGCGTGGTCATCGATCGCCGTCCCCGGCAACCGGGATTGTTTAGTATCGGCTTAGATAGTGACGATCGGGGGGGATTGTTCATTGAGCGTCCCTTCGATGTCCTGCCACCGGGGGCCGTTCAGTTTGTAGTAACGCCCCAGTTCTATCTACAACGGGCAGTTCAAGACAGTGGATCGGCAGCGGATTGGTTTGGGCTTAAGGCCAAGTTAGTTGCGCCCTTTGGGAATGGGGGGGTGATTCGCGGGAGTGCCAACCTGACGAGTTTGGATTTCGATAAGTTTGAAACGAATTTCCGCGCCAATTTGCGAGCCGCCCAACCCATCAATACCGGTTGGGGTCCCCACGTGTTGGCGTTGGAGGCCAGCTACCGCGATCGATTGTTTAATAACTCCTTGGGTTTTCAGGACGTGCAGAGTAGTGTTGGCGCGTTATTCTTCTCTCCGCCCATTTCCCTGGGTAAAACGGGCATTAATCTGAGCTACCAAGTGGGCTACCAGTACGTTAATGCAGATACCGATCGGATCGATCTGCTCAAACCGGTTCGGGATAACAATCGTATTAGTCTCAGCCGTTTCCAAGGCAGTGTGGCTCTTAGCAAAGGGTTCCTCCTGTGGCAGGGCAAACCCCTACCGGCCACAGCCACTGAGGGATTACGTTACACCCCCACTCCAGTGGTGCCCTATGTAGCTCTAGGACTGGGGACAACAGGGGTTGCTACAGCCTATAGCAGCGGTGATGTGCAAAATAACGTTGTTATCAGTGCCAGTCTATCGGGGCAATTTGGTCATTTTTCTCGACCTTTCTTTGATTACACCGGATTTAGTGTGACCTATTCTCGTACGCTACCCGATGGTCTATCACCCTTTTTGTTCGATCGGGCAGTGGACAACAGCATCTTGTCGGTGGGGCTTGTGCAGCAAATCTATGGCCCCATTCGGCTAGGGGTACAAACGGCCTGGAACCTGGATCCCACCCGAGAAATCAGTACCGACTATTTTGTAGAATATAGCCGTCGAACTTACAATGTGCGGCTGCGATACAATCCAGTTCTTTCACTTGGCTCCATTAGTCTCACTATTAATGACTTCAATTGGTCGGGTGGTTCAGAGCCCTTTAGTGGGAATGAGGTTGTGCCCGTCGGGTCCGGAGTCTCTCGCCCTAATTAACGTGAGTTCGATGAATTCGCGGGGCGGTTCGATCGTCGGGGCTGCTCCGCAGCGAAGATCGGGGAACTTCTCCCCGCCCCCCTGCTACGTCAGGGGACTCTACTCCCCCGAAAGTGAATGCTCCGTCCCAGTACAGGGGATTTGTGAGGGAAAATTTTGCTTGTCGAACTCACGTTAATTAGCCTGTTCTAGCGAGTCCTCATTAGATCCGAATTGGCCTGTAACGCGAGTGCATCCCAGTTTTATCGCGGTAGACAATGAGTTTAGGACAGTAATATCAAATTGATTCATTAATGCGCTAGATTCGATCCCCCCTCCCCCCCCTTAATAAGGGAAGAAATTCAGTCAAATTCTTTCAAAATCCCCCTTATTTCTAGGGCAGCGGCGCGTAGTGCGAGGATTTAGGGGAATTGAACGATTTGCAAGCACAAATATGCTTGTCCTAACGATAATATGCTTGTCCTAACGATTTTGGCTACCGCCATCTCCTGATTAATCACATTTTCTCCTCTTTTCTCCAGTTCCCCCCCTTAATAAGGGGGCCAGTAATAAGGGGGGCCAGGGGGGATCTACAAGCCTCGGGAAAACAGTTCGATCGCGCCTACCCTACAGATCGATCGCGCTCCATCATGCTCACATACTGCCAATCTGAACCGGGCACAGGCATCGGCGGACTCCAGCGCACTCGGTCACTAAACCGCAAAGCATGCAATTGGTTAATCGCGGACTGCACCTCTTCACGAGTGCCAAATAAATAAAATCGAAACGGTCTACGCTCCGGATCGGTGACACGATCGGAACCATCAAAACCAATAAACATGGGAATTTCCCCTCAATGAGGTGACAGGAAGAAACCCCAAAAACTAAGGCCACCCTTTGCGCAGGACAAGTAGGGTGGCCCGATCGAATGTTAAAATCCGTCTCAGACCGCCTCGCTGCCTCTTTCAGCTTGGGGGTTTAGCTGCCCACGGTTGGTGCGAACAACTCTGGGTAGCGCCTTATTTTCTGGGAAACTAGCTGGCTCGACACTCAGCTATGAAAACTAAGCCTATGGACAAAGCCCGTCTCTGTCAACCGTATTTCGATAATTTACAATCCCGTGATATCTAGCAACATGCGTTCGCCAGCATGTCATATGGCAACAGAAACTCCCCCGCTTTTGCCTCAATGCCAAAACTGCCAAAAAAAAGAGGACGATCGAATCGTCCTCCTGCACCAAAAATAAATTCTCAACTCAAACCATCTTGAGTTCAATCAACGCTAGTTCAATGAACCCTTAGACGGATTGCTAGGAGATTGGTAATAAATCTTGCTGCCCTCATCCGCAATGAAGTGACAAGCAAAGTAGGAATTCCAGAACGATGTCCAGATTGACTCATCCGACTTGCGGTAATAGTCACCCAACAACGGCTTAATTGCTTCCGTCGCCGTCTTCAGACGGTAGTGTGGCATATTTGAGAAAATGTGATGGGCAACGTGAGTCCCAATGTCATGGTGAATCCAGTTGATAAACCCATAATCTCGATCGATCGTCGAAAGGGCACCCTTTAGGAAATACCAATCATCCCCCCGATACCAAGGAATATCTGCCTCCGTGTGATGCAGGAATGTCACTAAATCCAACCACATCACAAACACAATATAACCACCCACATAGTACTTCAGCAGAAACACTAAACCGTAGGTGACTCCCAACCAACCCAGAAACGCAATCATCGCGCCCCAGCACAGCGTACTGACAATCACATCATTGCGCTCAGACGGCTTGAACAGAGGGCTGCTAGGCAAAAAGTGCGAACCCTTCTTACCCGGCGATCGACGGAACAAATAAATCGGGTAGGCCAACAAGGGCAAATAGAACCGAATCAGTTTCTCCAGAAAGCCCATTTGGTTATATTTGCTTTCCGTAATCGGGTACCAACTCTCATCGGTTTCAATATTACCCGTATTGGAATGGTGGGTGCGATGGCTAATCCGCCAACCATGGAACGGTACCAAAATCGGACTGTGGGACAAATGTCCGATTAAATTGTTCAGCCACTTATGTTTCGAGAAGGAACCATGGCCGCAGTCATGCCCGACCACAAATAAAGCCCAGAACATCGTGCCCTGAGCCAGCCAAAAAATCGGAAAAAACCACCAAGAATCGATCGTAGCCGCCGCCGCACAGAGCGCAGCAATGACCCCTAAATCCCAAAAAAAATAGGCCATCGATCGCCAAGTCGAAGGCCGAAAACACTCATCCGGGATTGCATTGCGGACATCTGCCAGGGTAAACGGTAGATCCTGAGAACGGGTTGAAGGATTCGGTAAAGTTTGCACGTAGCACCAAAAGTCAAACATCTTCGCTATCTTATCGCGCTTAGTAGAGAGAAATGTAAAGAAAGTGGGGAATTTCGTCACAATAATCCTCCAATACGCCCCCAGGTATGCTTCACTACCCCTCTGCCCCTCCTGCCCACCCTCCCTATCCCCAATCCCGACAACGCAACCTAGACCCAAACCCCTCTATGATCAGGCTTGCTATGATCAGGCTGAGCCAGATTCGGTTTGCAACTGGTTAATGGCTGAATTTTACTGGCTGAGTTTTGGCTGAATTTGTTAGTGGAGGGGCGAGCACTCAATGTTTAAGGTCATTACACGCGGATTTTCCCAGGAATTCGATCGCTGGAGTGATGCCCTAGAAACGGCCAATGGCCTCATTCCCAACTGCAAAGGCTTCTTCGATGAGATCCGGATCCTGGAGCGTGGCGAAGTTGTCTGGGCCTATACCCGCTGGCATAAGTACCCGCAGTATGTCGGCCCCGGCACCTATAACCGTCTAGCACGGCGCTTTTTGCTGGAAAATAGCCTCGAACCAGATGCTGAAGGTTTAGGGCATTCTTCAGGACGCCCTTAGACAACCCCGCGATCGAACCGCCCGATCGGGCAATTCCTGACAAATCCTCCCCGAATTCGTCCCAGGAGCAGGCCATTGTCCTTAGAAGGAGCCATCCGTCTTCGTATAATGGATAGATCTGTGTTATGCCTTGAGGTTTCCGCTCCGTGACTCAAACCATTGATCTCGCCCAAAATCGATCGGTCCACCGTACCGTCCTGAGTAACGGTATCGTCGTTCTCGTCACGGAAAATCCCGCTGCCGACATCATCGCCGCTCGTCTGTTTCTCCAGGGCGGGCACCGATCGGAAGCCGTTCATCAAGCTGGACTCTGTCATTTGGTCGCCTCCGTCATCACCAAAGGAACCCAGAGCAAGTCCTCCATGCAGATTGCTGAGCAGGTGGAATCCGTCGGCGCAAGCTTAGGAGTCGAAGCCTCGTCTGACTATTTTATGACTAGTGTAAAAACAGTTTCTGCGGACTTCCCAGAAATTTTTGCATTAGCAGGAGAAATCCTACGATCGCCCAGCTTTCCCGAAGCAGAGGTGGAACTGGAACGGAAGCTTACCCTCCAAGCCATCCTCTCCCAGCAGGAACAACCCTTTGCTGTAGCCATGGAGAAGTTGCGGCAAGCGCTCTATGGCAACCATCCCTACGCCTACACTAGCGTCAGTACGGCAGAAACGATCGCGACCATTAGCGCCCAAGACCTGCACCACTACCACAAAACTTGGTTCCGGCCTGACCACCTCGTGATCAGCATTGCAGGGCGGATTGATCCCAAAACCGCGATCGCGCAGGTGGAGGCTGTATTTGGAGACTGGGCCATTCCGACGGAACTTCAGCCGACGGTGTCCTTGCCTGCGATCGAGACTGAGCCAGCCCGTGTCTTGACCCCCCAGGAAACGCAACAGTCCATTATTATGTTGGGCTATCTCGCGCCTGCCATGAGTTCGGATTTAAACAGCCTGACGGAGTTTGCAGCCCTTAAGCTACTCTGCACATATTTAGGGAACGGCTTGTCCAGTCGGTTGTTTGTGGAATTGCGGGAAAAGCGGGGGCTGGCCTATGAGGTTTCGGCGTTCTATCCAACTCGCTTAGAGACTTCCCATTTTGTGGCCTATATGGGGACTGCCCCGGAAAATACCCAGACGGCGTTGGATGGCCTGAAGACGGAGATCGATCGCCTCGCTGCACACACCCTGCCCAACGAAGAATTGCAAACGGCTAAAAATAAGGTACTGGGGCAGTATGCCTTGGGTAAGCAAACCAACGGTCAAATTGCCCAAACGTTGGGGTGGTATGAGTTTCTAGGCGTAGGGGTGGATTTCGATCGGCATTTCCCATCGGCTATAACCGCTATCACGCCGGACATTGCCCAGGCAGCCGCCGAAAGTTACTTGGGTCACCCCTGCGTTTCTCTCCTTGGCCCGGAATCTTGGATCACCCTGTAGTCTGCTGAGTTCTTCCTGAACGCATAGGTTCTGAGATGTTCAATTTATGGAGGAATAGGCAGTAAGAGGACTAGAAATGTCAATGGCTGGAAAGTTATCCCTGGGGCTGTGGGTAAGCTTGATGGGTGTTGCGATCGCTCCGGGAATCGTGGTGTTGCCTGCACCTGTGGCGATCGCGCAAACCAGTCCTATTGCCCAAAAAGCAGAAGCCGATGCCCTTCGAGCCAGCGAAGCTGAGCGACTCCTTCAGCAAGGCATTCAACAATTTGACATCAGTCAGGTCGAAGCTGCATTACAATCCTGGCAACAGGCATTAACGCTTTATCGATCTGTCAAAGATCGATTGGGAGAAGGCAACGCTCTCGGCAATCTGGGAAATGCTTACCACGCGCTGGGCAACTATCCTAAGGCCATTGAATATCAGGAACAAAGTTTAGCCATCAAGCAGCAAATCAAAGACCGACAGGGGGAAAGCAACTCGCTCGGTAATTTGGGACTTGCTTACCAGGCAATGGGCAACTATCCCAAGGCCATTGAATATCAGGAACAAGCTTTAGCTATTAAGCGGCAAATCAAAGACCAATGGGGAGAAGGTAACGCTCTCGGCAACTTGGGACTAGCTTACCAGTTGCTGGGCAACTACCCCAAGGCCATTAAATATCAGGAACAAAGTTTAGCCATTGCGCAGCAAATCAAAGACCGACGAGGGGAAGGCAAATCTCTCGGCAATCTAGGACTGGCTTACTATGCGCTGGGTAACTATCCTAAAGCCATTGAATATCACGAACAAAGTTTAGCCATCAAGCAGCAAATCAAAGACCGACAGGGGGCAGGTAACTCGCTCGGTAATTTAGGACTGGTTTACTATGCACTGGGTAACTATGCCAAGGCCATTGAATATCAGGAACGAAGTTTAGCCATTAAGCAGCAAATCAAAGATCGTCTAGGGGAAGGCAACTCTCTCGGCAATCTGGGACTGGCTTATGATGCAGTGGGCAACTATGCTAAAGCCATTGAATATCACGAAAAAAGTTTTGCTATTGCGCGGCAAATCAAAGACCGACTAGGGGAAGGCAACTCTCTTGGCAATCTGGGACTGGTTTACCACGCGATGGGCAACTATGCTAAAGCCATTGAATATCACGAACAACATTTAGCCATTGCGCGGCAAATCAAAGACCAACGGGGGGAAGGCAACTCTCTCAGCAATCTGGGAACTGCCTACTATGCGCTAGGTAACTATGCCAAGGCTATTGAATATCAGGAACAAAGTTTAGTCATCAAGCGGCAAATCAAAGACCAACGGGGGGAAGGAAGCTCTCTCAGCAATCTGGGAACTGCCTACTATGCGCTAGGTAACTATGCCAAGGCTATTGAATATCAGGAACAAAGTTTAGTCATCAAGCGGCAAATCAAAGACCAACGGGGGGAAGGAAGCTCTCTCAGCAATCTGGGAACTGCCTACTATGCGCTAGGTAACTATGCCAAGGCTATTGAATATCAGGAACAAAGTTTAGTTATCACGCGGCAAATCAAAGACCGACTGGGAGAAGGAAGCTCTCTCGGCAACCTAGGAATTGCTTACGATGCGCTGGGTAACTATGCCCAAGCCCTTGAATATTATGAACAAAGTTCAGCCATCAAGCGGCAAATTAAAGACCGATGGGGAGAAAGTATATCTCTCAGTAATCTAGGTCTGACCTTATTCAAACTGAATCGACTGAGAGAGGCAGAATCCATTTTACGGACTGCTATCACTATTCAAGAGTCTCTGCGAGCAGGATTGAGCGATCGGAATAAAATCTCCATTGCTGATACCCAGCGAAACGCCTATATCAATCTCCAACAAGTCCTTAGGAGATTTCCAGGAACAAATCTACCCAGCAGCAGGTTGAATCAGGATGTCCCATTTGGGTAAATCTGGATTGCGCTGCAAACGAGTTTCAATTTCACGCATCGCTGATTTTGAGAGTGAGATTCCTTTAACATAAGTATTTGGGTTAAACACAACGATGG
>NZ_JBLZFX010000048.1:0-42433 GCF_050753345.1 Alkalinema pantanalense CENA528
AGATTCAGCATGAGAAGGCTCTGGGCTACTGCTTCACATTATCCATTATTTCCCAACACGTCTAATCGACAGCGCATTAATTCGATCGAGGGCGAGATCGTCAATGGCTCCGACTTTACGGCTAAGTAAACGTAGGATCAGCGATCGTTCTCGTTCCAGCGATCGTTGGGCTTCTTCCAGCCGACCTTCTTGTAAGCCTTCAACCTTGCCCCGATCGTAACCAATTCGTTCTACGCTGGTAATGTAAGGCACTTGGCGCTCCTCCTCGTAGGCTTGTAACTCCCACCAAAACTCACTCTCTAACGCTTCGGGTAATCCCAAAATCCAATCGATGAAGTTGAACAAATTCAGCACATCTGTCTTATTATAACCAGACTCGCACAGAGACCGAATCAGCCGCAGTTTCCAGTCCTTTCGACTGGCCTTGTTCCGCCGGGTTTCCTGCATTTTGAGATGGGCCATCACTACCCAGGCAAAGGGATTTTGGCTACGTTCTAACTCTGCCCAGCGATCGCGATAATCCAACAACTTCACCGTGCTAAATTCAAAATTCAGCGTTGTGCCTGGTTGCGTCACACTGTAGCGCGAGGGTCGCCAATCCGGTTTCCCATCACACAAAATTGCAATACTTGTGGCATGGCGATCGAAATAATCGAGTATCCGAAACGAATAGGTGTAAATCCGCTTGGCGAAGCCTTTTTCAGGCACGGCTTGAATTTCAACGTGAATCAATAGATAAATATCTTGACCCTGGTTGCGGTGCAGTTTAACCAATTGGTCAGCGTAGCGCTTTCCCATCACGGCAGTGGGTGCTAGTTTCAGCAATTCTTTGTCCAGAAATTCGATCGGCTTTGCCCAATCCACGACCTGCGCAATCTCCGGGAAAAAGAAGTCCAGCGCCTCCCGAAAATACAGCCGCAGCACTTTCTTCCAGGGTGAATCTTGTTCATCTAGTTGGAGTATTGCGTTGTCTATGTCCATTACCGATCCTTTCTCCGACGGAGTAGTGCAATCGTATCACAGTTTAAATAAATCATTAAATAGCCTAAAGCTGATAGATGCAGTACTCCATGGGACAAGGGCTCAAAAAGGACAGTGGCCATCCCGGACTATACATTGCAGAAATCGCCAAGATTTTCTATGACAGCGAGGGTCAGTTGGAAAATCTTGGCGCAATGGATTTAGCAGTTATTTCTACTAGTATTCAGCAGTCAATTAAGAGAACGATTAAGGAATCAATTCTCCAGTTTCTTGCAAAGCGTTTAATCTAGCGTAGATGCCACCGTGATCGATGAGATCTTCGTGGTTGCCGACTTCAACGATTTCTCCTTGGTTTAACACGACAATTTTGTCTGCCTCCCGTACCGTGCTGAGACGGTGGGCGATGATGATGAGCGTACAGGTGCCAAACAGCGATCGCATCGCTAATTGAATGGCCCGTTCTGATTCGTAATCCAAACTAGAGGTCGCTTCGTCAAAGACCAGCACATCCGGCTTCATAATCAGCGCTCGGGCAATGCCTAGCCGTTGCCGTTGCCCACCGGAGAGCCGCACACCCCGCTCGCCGACTACCGTAGCAAAGCCCTCGGGCAGATTGCGAATGAAGTCCTCGGCTTGGGCAATGCGGCAGGCTTGATAGACCTCATCGGCGGTGGCTTGGGGATTGCCGTACATCAGGTTGTCCCAGATGGTGCCATTGAAGACATCCACTTCTTGGTGCACGATCGCCAACCGTTTGCGGTAGCCCGTCACATCCAAGCGACGAATGTCCTGACCATCGATGCGAATGCAACCTTGGCTCGGTTCAAAGTAGCGGAACAGCAGCTTGACCAGTGTGGATTTTCCCGATCCCGATCGACCAACGAGGGCAACGGTTTGATAGGGTTCGATCAGCAGATGGATATTCTGCAAGACCGGGCGATCGGCGTCATAGCCAAAGGTAACGTGATCGAGTTCCACTTTGCCCGTGAAGTTGTAGCTGGGAACGACTTCAGGATGTTTGAGGGTGGCGGCGTCGGTGCCAGTCGGCAGGCGCATAAATTCGTGGAAACGAATCATGGAGGCATAGCGACGGGCGAAGACTTCTGCGAGGTTACAAATCGGTTCAATTTCGGCGTAGGCCATGCTGGACACGGTCAGAACGGTGATGAAATGACCGAGGGAAATGCGGCCTTCGATCGTTGCCCAGAGGGTCAAGGCCAGCACGAGGAACGTACAGGTTTGCACGATCGTGCGTTCGTACATGCCCAGCGTGACGTAGCCCTTATGAATCCGGTAATCCAGCACGGTGAATTCCCGATCCATCCGAGTGAGTTGCCGTTTCAGTTCTGTGGCTTCCGTTGCAAAGGCTTTGACGGTTTTGATATTGGTAATAATTTCGGAGGTGCGACTATCAGTATCTTCAACATATTTATCTAATTTGGCTTCACGGGTGGCTAATGCCTGGAGGCCACTTAGACTATGGGCTAAAATACCGATAAAAGATGCTAGGAGCAATAGCGCAACTCGCCAATCAATCAACCAAATAACTGCAAAAATGCCAATGATTCGGAATACTTTAGGAATGAAACTACCTGTAATTTCTGGATAGCTCCAAGTATGATTGGATAATCCTTTGGCTACGCGGGCGGCAATACGACCGGGATTGTTTTCATCGTAGTATTCCAACGGTAGCGTTAGAATTTTTTCCAATGCTTTTTGGGCGTGTTCGCGTCTAGCTCGAAAGGCGGTATCCCACTGGAACCAAGGGCCAATCCACGGTTGGATGGGAGCCCGACCGATCGAAACCAAGGCGACTAAGCCAGCGATGATATAAAGTGAAAGGGTTGGAGTCGATGCGATGCCTGCCAGGGTGGCGAGGGCACTGACAAATTGTTGTAAGGGAGCATCGATCGCTTGCCCGGACAAAAGGTTCAGAATTTGGCCGATGGCATAGGGGACAAACAGATCGATGATCTCAAACAGGCCCATTCCGACGATGCTGAACAATGCGATGTTACGGTAGCGCCGGAAGTAGTAGATGATATCTAGGAACTTCGCCTGAGAACGTTGAGTTAGCTGTTTCATAACGCCTCCTCGGATTGAGGAAGGTGTAATACATAGAGTTACACATGCTACAACATAGGGTCTGGGTTTGGCAAGTCAGTTTGGCAACATTGGGGAATGGCTGGGGGACGGCTGGGGTTGGAGGGGCCGGTTTGGGCCAGCAGCAGAAAAATCTACGATCGGAGTAAGGTTAATATTTTTTTGGGTTCTGTAGGCTTGACTTGGGATGGGGTTTGTCAGTAGCCTTGTTTGTCATAGCGATCGCTGTGGACATCCTTCTTTGGCGAGACGGGTTAGTCAGAAGCATGGGGTCGCTGGGTTCCCAGGAATTTAGGGCACTACTCGGGATTGCGGTAACAACCCCAAGTAGCTATCCCCCTCGCTGAGAGTGCAGCAAGGAGGCTTGATGAGGATTTTAACATCTGACCGAGCCACTCTTGTTTGTGATGTCAAACGGGGTGGCTCTAAATTTTTGGGCTTTCTTCCGATGCACAACAGGAGAAGCTCAACATTATGGCGAAAGGTTCTAGCGATCGGAGCGATCGTGAAATTCAACATGAGAAACAACGCTTACAGTTCCACTTAATCGGTCATCCAGAATTCATTCAAGACACGATTAATCAATTACATGCCCATCGTATTGCAGACAGGATTCATTGGAGTCAACCGATGAAGATTTTGCATTCCGACGGGCAATACATCAGCATCCTGAGTCGCGAACGGCTGCGATAACAGTTGAAGCTAAGGTGTTTCGCAGTTTGGTTAGTTATCTAATGGACTGCGGACACCTCGATCGCCCCGATTCAGTGCGAACTGGGTCGAGGAGCTTTTTTGGAGGATTTGACATGATGGTGGGATAGGTTGACGGTTTCAGTAGATCACCCCATAATCGGAGGATAGGTAGAAAAAGTCGGTTTTTCCCTAGGGGATCTGCTGAACTTTTCCATCTATCTATCTGGGTTTGGGTAGATCTGTGGAAAGTTTCCACCTACTAAATGTTAGCTGGCTTAAAATCTTGAGTGAGCCGTAACTGAGGGTTAACTTTTTTGAAATTATCAAGCTTCTGTGAAAGTTCTGAAAATTTATTTACCCAGACCCACTTAGGATTTAACACTGGCATTACAACCAAAATTCAGCTCTCTATTGCTGTTTTTGCTCCTATTTTGACTAAGAAGATGAGTAAAAGAATCAAAATGCCTTGCAATCTTAGACTTTTGCTAGGGATCGCGATGAGTTCACTGATGGTGAGTACGACAGCTAGCGGCTCTCATGTGGTAGCCAAAGAGCAGGGTCAGTCCGGCGGACCTGGTGCCAATCAAGTGGCTCAAACTCCATCAACTTCGAGAAGTGCACCAGTCAGAAAAATCGGCGGTGACAACTACGTTGTTCATACTTTTAGCTTTAGCCCAGATAGTAGACTGTTGGCTACTGGCGGCGTAGATCGTCGTGGTCGCGACGGAATAATTCGGATTTGGACGACCTCATCAAGGGGGAACAGCAATCAACCCATTCGCACTATGGAGGCTGCTACTTTCCCTGATTATGTTAAAAGTGTTGCTTTCAGCCCAAATGGTCAAATTTTAGCGTCTGGCAGTATTACCTCTAATGTAATTAAACTGTGGAATGTGCAGACAGGAGAGATGATTCGAACCCTCCAGGGGCACGATGGTATAAGCAACAGGGTAGCTTTCAGCCCAGACGGTCAGATTTTAGCGTCTGCCAGTTCAGATAAGACGATTAAACTGTGGGACATGCGAACTGGAAAAGCCCTGCGGACAATTCAGTTGGGTGATGCTTCCCAAAGCTTAAGTTTTAGTCCTGATGGCAGGCTCCTGGCTGCCCCTGGCTATTTTGATAAGTCCGGCACAACCATTCGGATATGGAATGTAGAAACAGGCTCGCCAGTGCGGACATTTCCCAGACCTGATTCTAATGTTAAAAGTGTTGCCTTTAGCCCAGATGGGAAAATTCTAGCTGCCGCCTATGCCAATAAAACCATCAAGTTGTGGAATGTGCAGACAGGAGCAGTCATGCGTAAACTCGAGGGACATACTCGAGATGTCCATCTTGTTGATTTTAGTCCAAACGGCAAATACTTAGTCTCCGGTGGTTATGACGGCATGGTGAAGCTCTGGGATGTGAGAACAGGGGTTAATAATGGCAATAGGAAGGTGGATGTCCGGGATGTCAACTTTAGCCCAAATGGTGAATTTTTAGCCTTTATTGACAAAAACGCTGTTGTGATTCTTGGACCCACCCAGAGATTTCAGTAACTGGTCTATCCAACATTTGAGGGGTGTGAGTCAGGCGATCGCTGATCGTGCTTGAGTCACCGAACCCAACATTCATAGGCTTGAGCCAGTACTAAGCAATCCTTACTCACAGGTAACAGACGCAAGCTAACAACGCCCATGCACACCGACCGCCGGGAGCTGATCGGTTAGGATATAAAGGTTTTCTGCGGCGGGTGATGGGCACCGTTATTCACATTCTGAATATTGAGCGATGGAAAGGAATAGAATCTACTTTAAAGATAATCCTTGGCCCGAAGGTCACCCAATAAAAGAGTTTGTGTGGTCAGCAAGGATTGAAGGCAGTGATGTGTGGTTTGACATGCACCTTAGCGGATCTGTCGTTGTTGTGAGCTATGTTCGATCTCTTGATCATTGCGATCGCTAGAACCTTTTGCCATAGTCGATCGTCTCCTGGTGTGAATTGGAAAAAAGCTCCAAAAATTTAGAGCCACCCCGTTTGAATCGCAAACAAGAGTGGCTCAGTCAGAGGTTAAAGTCCTTAGCTAGGAGGTTGGCTGGGAAAGCAGCAAGGGGGAATAGCTACGCGGAGTGGTTTGATCAACCAAGGGTAATACCCTAAACTTTCACAAGCCCCCATCAATCAAGGAGCGGCACTGTCAAGCCGTATCACACAAATTGAGATCGGTATCACTGGGCACCCGTTGCCTCACCCTTTGCTTCGCACCAGCGAAATTCACTCCCCCTTAGGGAACAGCGCATAAATAAAATCCCAATTGGGTAGGGGTAGGAGAGTAAAAGGGTAGGAGGATAGGGGAATGAAGAGGGGATATTATTTCTTTGCAAATCCCTTAGTCATGTTGGGTTGAGTCAAAGTGGGTTGAGTCAAAGTGGGTTGAGTCAAATGGACTTAATCGCATTGCGTCAAAATTTCCACACCGTCTTCCGTCACCGCGATCGTATGTTCAAACTGCGCTGAAAGCTTACGATCCTTAGTAATGGCTGTCCAGCCGTCCTTGAGCACCTTGACTTCCCAAGTCCCTTCATTGATCATCGGCTCGATCGTAAACACCATGCCGGGACGCAGCTTCTTGCCATCGCCCCATTTGCCATAGTGGGGAATTTGCGGCGCAGTGTGGAAAATGTGACTAATGCCGTGGCCGACAAAGTCTCGCACCACCGAAAAACCCTGGGATTCTGCATATTCCTGGATCGCCGCGCCAATATCTCCAATGCGGTTCCCCGGCTTCACCTGCTCAATCCCCAACTGACGGCACTTTTCCGTCACTTCCACCAAACGCTTAGCCAAGGGCGACGGCTCCCCCACAAAAAACATTTTGGACGTGTCGCCATGGTAGCCATCCAAAATTAGCGTCACATCAATATTGATAATGTCGCCATCCTTGAGGATTTGCTTAGCATTGGGGATGCCATGGCACACCACTTCATTCACACTCGTACAAATCGACTTCGGAAACCCGTTGTATCCTAAAGGCGCACTCTTGGCTCCGTGGGCTTGGGTCCAGCGTTCTGCCTCGTTATTCAAATCCAGCGTGCTCACACCCGGTTTAACAAAGGGTTCCAGATGCTCCAACAGTTGCGCCGCCAAGCGACCAACCGTCCGCATTTTGTCAATTTCGCGCTTTGAAAGAAGGGTGACTTGTTCCATAACCACTGTTGTGCTGTTCAGCTGTACTAGTCGGCTGTAGAGATCGGCGGAAATTCTGACGGCAGGGAACCTCAGGATAACCACGATCGAAGACCCTGGAGAACCTAGAAACACCAGTTGCATTTCTTGATTGCGCAGGGTCTACCATCGAAATAAATTGGGCGCGGAACATAAAATAACGCGCAGACAGCGTCTTCTAAAGCACTTGCTTCAGCGCCGCAATCAAGCGATCGACACTTTCTGGCTTACTATTGTAGCCCATCAGTCCCACTCGCCAGACTTTGCCCGCCAGTTCGCCTAGGCCATTGCCCACTTCAATATTGTGCTCTTGTAGCAGTTTGCCGGAGATGGCCTTGGCATCCACGCCCTCAGGGACACATACCGTCGTCAAGGTGGGCAACCGGTTGGCCCGATCGACGTGCATCTTGAGACCGATCGCTTCCAACTGCTCCCAGAGGTATTCGGCGTTCTTTTGGTGTCTGGCCCAGGAATTTTCAATGCCTTCGTCCGCCAGAATCCGCAGGGCTTCCCGCAGACCATAGTATAAGTTCACCGGAGCCGTGTGGTGGTAGACCCGTTCGCTGCCCCAGTATTTCATCAACAGTGTGCTATCTAGGTACCAGTTGGGCACTTTGTCCGATCGCTGTTGCAACCGATCCCAAGCGCGGGGACTCATGGTAAAGGGCGATGCACCGGGGGAACAGCCCAGTCCCTTTTGGCTGCAACTGTAGGCCAAATCTACGCCCCACTCATCCAGATGAATTGGCACCCCGCCCAGACTGGTTACTGTATCGATCAACAGCAACGTCCCGAATTCCTGACATAGGGCACTGACGCCTTCCATGGGCTGACGGGCTCCCGTCGAGGTTTCCGCATGCACCAGCGCCAGAATAGCCGGACGGTGG
This sequence comes from Alkalinema pantanalense CENA528, assembly GCF_050753345.1. Lineage (NCBI taxonomy): Bacteria > Bacillati > Cyanobacteriota > Cyanophyceae > Leptolyngbyales > Leptolyngbyaceae > Alkalinema > Alkalinema pantanalense. The sequence goes on from NZ_JBLZFX010000048.1 coordinate 7,872, forward strand.
GTTTCCAACGCCGTTCTGAGTTCATCTAGGGAAAAGACCTGCCCCCAGGGTTTGCTAATGGTTTTGACCTCAGCGCCGTAACGACCCGCCATGTCCACTAGGCGATTCCCGAAGTAACCAGTGACCCCCACCAATACCACATCCCCCGCCTGCACCGAATTGGCGATCGTGGCTTCCATGGCCGCTGACCCCGTGCCGCTAATGGCGATCGTCGTGGGGTTCTCCGTCTGCCAGACATAGCGCAAGAGCGACTGAATCTCATCCATCACCTTGAGAAAGTCGGGATCCAGGTGACCTAGCGGTGCGGTACTCATCGCAGCTAAGACATCCGGGTGAGCATTGGATGGCCCCGGCCCCAATAGCAGACGTTTGGGAAGGTTGAGAGCAGAGAGTTGCAGCCGTTGACGATTGTTAATGGAAACAGTCTGAGTCATGGTCTCGGGAATAATTCTGCAAATGACAGGTTTAGTAGATTGAGATCGGAAATATCGTCGATCGTATTGGTTCGATCGCATTGGCTCCGATCCCCCTAAATCCCCCTACCCTGCGGGAAGCAAAGCTACAAAAGGGGGACTTTGAATCTATTTTTTCTGGTTCCCCCTTTATTAAGGGGGGCTAGGGGGATCTCAACCCACTTTGCAATCTCCTGAGGTTAGCCAATCGATCGCCGCAAGGCACGATCGCCCGCATTCCATGGAACCACGAAATGGCCTCGTCTGTGAGAAACGATACAAAAGTATGGGCAACTGAATAGGCTAGGAACCGGGCACAGTGGAATCGGGGAGGGGCGAAGTCGGTACAATTGCCGCCCCTTGGGGGTGAGCGAGAAGTTGGCGCAGTTCCGTGCGGTAGGTCATTTCTAGGCAACCGGCCCGATCGATCTGGAGGGTCTGTAGGTGGGTATATAACTGTTGCTCTAGCAGAATACGCAGTTGAGTCGATCGACGTTTTTGCTTCGGTTTCAAGGTTTTGTCGAAATATTCCATCAGGACGACGGTGTCTTGGAGTTTCCCCAGTGCGCCTTGTAGTGCTTTCAGCCGATCAAGGTCAGTAGACAGATTGCTGGAATAGTGGGATTTAAAAAACGCAACTTCGTAGCGCACCCGTTTGATGGCTTTGCGCAGATCGTGGAGCGTACTAAAGTCAACTGTACTCAAGGTTTGCCCCCAAAGATGGGTGGAAGAGGAGGGCCGATTCATGGTCGGGGGAGCGATCGCGGGAGTCCCCTGTAAGGCTATCCACCAACCGGGATGGAGCCATAGGGCAGCCCAATGGGGACTGAGCAAGTCTGGTATGACATCGATCGCGGGTTGCTGGGCAATGGGAAGGTCGATCAATGGGTTGAATCCATGGTGGAGTTGATGCTTGAGACGACTATGTTTGTCTGATAGCAACATTCTGCGAATTTGTCTGAGGCATTTAGCGCGCTGTGTCATCAACCGATCGGTCGCACGAGCCAGAACCCGTTGTTCCGGTAAGGAGAGAAACTGCGATCGGAGATGAGTGATCTGCTCCAACAAGACATCCGTATCCCGAATGCTGCCAATCACAGCGGTTACCCCTTGCATCTTCTTCAGAATTTTGGGGGTTGGCGCAGTGAGAACAGGCACGAGCATTTGCAGGATGACGCGCAGTTGTCGCCAGGTCACCCGCAAGTCGTGCAAATCCTCAACCTCAAAGCCCTCTAAAACCGCTTCCTCATACTTTTTGATGTGGTGGGCATAGGTCAGAAGGTGTGGCTGCACCACCTCCGCCAGGGTCTTGGCCGTGGGCAGAGGGCTGGTCTCTGGAACCGGAGGATTTGTGAGATGGCTGTCTGTAAGATGGCTGTCTGTAGAGGCAGGATCTAAAAGTGGCTCTTGTGCCGTTAGATCTTGTGATGATGCAGCGACATCTGCTGGGGTATCTGCGGATGGGACGGTGGATGGGATGGACGGTGGAGAGGCTATGGGTTCCATCGATTCCATAAATTGACCTCCAATGCAGTGGATCTCACCATAACAAACTCTCTGGAGAGATTAAAGACTCTTTCTAGGCTACCATCAGGGGCGAGCCTGTTGCTTAGAGCAAAGATATACAAGAAACAAAAACGTACGTCAAAACGAACAAGGTAAAGACACGATCGCCAACATCCCCCTCAGTACGATCGAAGCCAATACCCTTCGTCTAGATTTATTCTGAGCTATGAAAACCCTAACTGATCTGCAACAAACCACCGATATCCCTGTTGTCATTGCGAATAACCAAGGTTTTGTGACCTATATCAATCCTCGGTTCACCGAAGTGCTTGGCTGGGAAGAAGCCGATATTCTTGGAGAATTAATTACCAAAATCCTACCGAAAAACTTCCAAGATTCCCATACCCTGGCTTTTTCCCGTTTTCAAGCAACGGAGAGAGCTACGGTGCTCAACCATCCTATTCAGTTGGCTACGGTCACAAAAGATCAAGGCGAAATTGAAACCGAGCATTTTATCGTGGCGGAAAAACAGGGTGACCAATGGTTATTTGGAGCCATGCTGACGCCGATCGCGTAAAACCCTGACCCAAACGCATCTCTCTCCCTGATGAGCAGACCTAGGGGGAGGGAATGCTATGTTTATAACCCAGTAAATTCTCTGCATTTTGTCGATCGAACTGGGTGTCTCTTTCTGGTTCAGCGATTGGCTAAGAAATCCCAATGACCCCCGATAACTCCGCTCTCATCAAACAGCTACGTACAACACTTGGCAAAATGGAGGTGGCGCTAGATTCCGTCTCTAACGCGATCGTCTGGACTGATAGTGAAGGAAATGTGCAGTGGTGTAATGCCATTTTTTTGAGTTTGATCCAGCGCAATAAATTAATGGTTTTAGGTAAACCGTTACTGGCCCTGCTGCCCCTCGAAAAGGCGGGACAAGCCGTTGCCGACTCTGATCACCCGATCAATTTAGTCCTCCAACAAAATGTCAATGGGTTTGGGGTTTATGTGTTTCAGACCCCTGATCGCCCTTGCTTTTTAGAAATTAGTTGGTCTCCCGTTCCCTTTGAGCAGGATCGTGCCAGTGCGGTGCTAGTTTTGCGGGATATTACAGTCGAGCATCAAAATGACCTAGACCTCAAGCAATACCGAGAACACCTAGAGCATTTAGTGGAAGAGCGCACCTTGAACTTACAAACAACCAACCATCAATTAAAAGACGAAATTCTAGAACGTCAGAAAATTGAAGATCAGTTGCGTGAGAGTGAGGCTCGCTTTCGACTGCTGGTGGAAAATGCGCGGGACTATGCCATTTACTTACTCGATGCTGAAGGGCGGATTGCCAGTTGGAATGCGGGGGCCGAACGGTTAAAGGGCTTCACTGCGGAGGAAATTTTGGGACAGCCCTTTGCATCGGTTTTTACGTCCACCGATCGGGAAGCGGGCCTTCCAGAAGCGATATTGCACATTGCCCGAGCACAGGGGGAATACGAAGGCGAGCACCAACAACGCCGACGGGATGGCACCCTATTTTGGACCCATACCGTTGTCACAGCGCTACTATCGGACCAGGGGGAGCTGCAAGGCTTTTCCAAAATTTCCCAAGATATCAGCGAGCGTAAACAAGCGGAAGAATCGCTCTATCGGCGCAATAAGCTGCTCCACGCCATTAGTGAAGCCCAATCTCAATTTATTACCGACGCCAATCCTAAAAGTCTCTTTGATGGATTGTTAACCAATTTATTAGAACTCACCGATAGCGAATACGGCTTCATTGGGGAAATTTTGTTTGATGGCAATCAAGCCCCCATGATGGAAGAAGCCTATATGAAAATGCGTGGGCGGCCCTATGTCAAAGCCCATGCAATGACGAATATTGCCTGGGATGAAGCCACCCAAAAACTCTATGCCAAAAATGCGGACAAGGGCATGGAGTTCCATAATCTCAATACGCTGTTTGGGGCGGTGATTGTCACTGGGAAACCCGTCATTGCCAATAGTCCCAGTACCGATCCTCGGCGCGGTGGCCTACCGTCGGGGCATCCCCCCTTGAATGCCTTTTTAGGGATTCCCTTTTTCTCCGATCAACAACTGATTGGCATGGTGGGGATTGCCAATCGGCCCAATGGCTATGAGGAACCCATCATTGAAGAACTGCGGCCTTTTCTGTCTACCTGTAGCAATATTATCGAGGCATTTCGCAACGATAAACGGCGCAAGCAGGCGGAACGGGCGATGCAACAGGCCGAGAAAAACTATCGCAGCATTTTTGAAAACGCGATCGAAGGGATTTATCAAATCACGCCGGAGGGTCAATTTATCAGTGCCAATCCGGCCCTGGCAAAAATCTGTGGCTACGCTTCTGCTAGTGAGCTCATGGCGCAGATTAAAAACGTCAATACCCTGTATGCGGATCACCCTCTCCGTCAAATCTTTCTTGAGCAATTAGAGCAAGAAGGCACGGTGATGGCCTTTGAAGCCCAAATCCATCGGCAGGATGGCTCCCAAATCTGGATTTTGGAAAATTCTAGAGCCGTGCGGGATGACGATGACAATTTGCTGTATTACGAAGGTTCTATTACAGATATCACCGATCGTAAGCGGGCAGAGGAGGCATTAAAAGTTAGTGAATCCCAAATCCGTCAAGTCATTGATTTGATTCCCCATGTCATCGTGGCGAAGGATCAGACAGGACGCTTTCTGTTAGCGAACCAAGCCCTAGCGTCTACCTTAGGAAAACCAGTAGAAGACATCATTGGAAAACTGAGCGTTGAGGTCGCTCCCAATTTGGAAGATGCAAAAGCCTGTCAGGCGGAGGATTGGCAGGTGCTGAGCACGGGCCAACGCATGGAAATTCCTGAAAAAATCTTGACGGGCCCCCAAGGAGAGCGTCATGTCATTCAGGTTACGAAAATTCCCTTCCAATTGGCGGGGCACGATACCCCGGCAGTGCTGAGCATCGCGATCGACGTTACGGAACAGAAGCAAACTGAATATGCACTCCGGCAACAGGCGGAACGCAATTCGCTCATGGCAGCGATGACGGTGCGAATTCGGCAGTCGTTGGATTTGCCGAAAGTACTGCAGGCGACAGTGGAAGAAGTGCGGCAATTCCTGCACACCGATCGGGTGTTAATTTTCCAACTGACCCAACCCGATGAGGGAGCAGGGTTCGTGGCCGTTGAGTCCGTTCGCAATCAACAACAAAGTCTTTGGAAACAAGTCATCAAAGACAAATGCCTGAGTAGTTCGACTTTATCCCATTTTCAAACGGGACAATTTGTAGCCCACAGCAACATTTACCAATCGACGTTACAGCCCTGTTATCTCGAATTTTTAGCCTCCCTCGGTGTGGTGGCCCAAATGACCGTGCCAATTCTCCAAGGCGATAGCCTCTGGGGCTTGCTGATTGCCCACCACTGCGAAGGTCCTCGGGAATGGCAACCGGTAGAAATCGATTTGGTACAACAATTGGCCTCCCAGGTGGGAATTGCAGTGCAGCAGGTGGAGCTATATACTCAGCTGCGATCGCAATTGGCAGAACGGACTCGCATGGAAACGCAATTGCGGGAAAGTGAAACTGCGATTCGCGCATTGTACCAAGTCACATCCTCCCCCCACCTCAGCCACGCAGAAGCGATCGAACAGTTACTCAAATTAGGCCGAGAACAATTTGGCCTCGAACTAGGCGCAGTTTCTAAGGTGAGTAGCGATCGAATGGACTTGCTCTATGCGCAACTGCCCAACGGCGTTACGGTGCAAGGGCTTTCCTTTGAGGCAAATAACACCTTCTGCCAAGAAACCATCAAAGCCCGCAAACCCCTGTGCATTACCTCCGCCAGCACTAGCCATTGGAAAGAATTCGGTAGTTATCTCAATTTCAAACTCGAAGCCTACTTAGGCTTTCCCCTGTTTGTGCGGGATGAACTCTACGGAACCCTATGCTTTGCCAGCCTGTCTCCCCGATCAACTGCCTTTAAAAATGTTGATAAGGAGTTGCTCCGCCTTATGGCCCAGTGGGTGGGCAGTGAGATTGAACGGCAGGAAGATGCCCGAGAACTCGCCTGTGCTAGGGATGAAGCCCTCGCCGCAACCAGTGCCAAGAGCGATTTTCTAGCGACGATGAGCCATGAAATTCGCACACCAATGAATGCCGTAATTGGTATGACAGGATTGCTATTGGATACACTGTTGAATCCAGAACAGCGAGATTTTGTGGAGACGATCCGCAATAGTGGGGAATCGCTACTGAATATCATTAACGATATTCTGGACTTCTCAAAAATTGAATCCGGGAAATTAGAACTAGAGCAACAGCCCTTTAATGTGACCCATTGCGTTGAAGATGCGCTGGACTTGCTGGCCACCCGTGCTGCCGAAAAAGGGTTGGAACTGGCTTGTCAGTTAGATACGACGGTACCGCTGGAAGTGGTGGGAGATATCACTCGCCTGCGCCAAGTCCTCGTTAACTTGCTGAGTAACGCGGTCAAATTTACCCAAACGGGTGAAGTGGTGGTTTCAGTCTCTGCGGAACCAGTATCCGATACCTCGATGCCTCCTCGGTTCAACCAGTCCTACAACCAGTTCCATAAACTCCAATTTGCCATTCAAGATACGGGCATTGGCATTCCCCAGGAACGGATGGATCGGCTGTTCAAACCCTTTAGCCAAGTGGATTCTTCCACCACGCGGAAATACGGTGGCACGGGTCTTGGCCTGGTGATTTGCAAGCAATTGGTGGAAATCATGGGCGGTCAGATGTGGGTAGAAAGTACGATCGGGCAAGGAACGACGTTCTACTTCACGATGATTGCTCCGGCAACCTCGGCGGACACCGTCACGGTCCAAGCTGCCGATTGGCAATGTCTCCAGGGCAAACGGGTACTGATTGTGGATGACAACGCCACAAACCGCCGAATTGTCGATAAACAAACGACCAACTGGGGCATGTTAACGCGCACCGCCAGTTCCGGCGCAGAGGCTCTGAATTGGTTACATCAAGGAGAAATCTTTGACATCGCAGTTTTGGATATGCAAATGCCAGAAATGGATGGCCTTACCCTAGCGCAAGAAATTCACAAGCTGCCGAATTATGCCAACTTGCCACTGATGATGTTGACCTCTTGGGGTCGCCATGACCTGCATCGGGAACAGATTGACCAGCATTTCAAGGTCTTTCTCAGCAAGCCTGTCAAACAGTCCAATTTGCTGAATGCCCTCAGCCAAGTCCTGTGCCAGCAACCGATCGTGATTCAGCGATCGAAATCTAGCAAGATCGAAATTGAGCGGGATTTGGCGGAAAAACATCCGCTGCGGATTTTGCTGGCTGAGGATAACACCACAAACCAAAAACTAGCCTTGCAATTACTCAAACGGATGGGATACCGGGCGGATGTGGCCGGAAATGGCTTAGAGGCGATCGAAGCCCTCAAACGTCAGCCCTACGATCTGGTATTTATGGATGTGCATATGCCGGAAATGGATGGTTTGACGGCGGCCCAACGGATTTGCCGGATTTGGTCACCCCAGGAACGACCGCGCATTGTGGCAATGACGGCTAACGCGATGCAGGGCGATCGGCAAAAATGTCTAGATGCAGGAATGGATGACTATGTTAGTAAACCAATTCGACTAGAGGAATTAGTCAATGCGCTCAAAAATACCCCGTCTTTAAATAATGGCGCGGTGAGTAGTCATTTTGGGCACGGTTCCGGAGGGAGTCATCACCAACCTTTTTCCCCGACTGAGATCCTACCTACCAGCCCTATACCGCCAGCCCAAGTTTCTCAACCAGTCACTCAACCAGCAGCAACCCAGCCCATTATCCAACCCATTACTCAACCAGTAGCAACCCAACCGATTGCCCAACCAGTAGCAACCCAACCAATTACCCAGCCAATTACTCAACCAGTAGTAACTCAGCCCATTATCCAACCCATTACTCAACCAATTACTCAACCAATTACTCAACCAGTAGCAACTCAACCAATTACTCAACCAATTACTCAACCAACTACTCAACTAACATTAGAGCAATCACCTTTCAAACGATCCTTGATTCCCGAGATTGCAGACACAAGACTTTCCGCATCCCCACCCTCTAATCATGTAAGCTTGATCGACCCCCCGATCGACGAAGCAGTTTTTGCAGAACTAGCAGAACTGTTTGGAGCTGAAAGTGTAGAACCGTTGCTGGAAACGATTAACTCTTACTTGGTGGATGCGCCTACCTATCTGCAAGCGATCGCTCAAGGGCTGGCGGAACCCAATTCGCATGCAATTCAAAGTGCAGCACATACGTTAAAGAGTATTAGTGCTTCTTTGGGTGCGATGACGACTGCGCAGATCTGCCAACAGATCGAAGTCCTCAGTCAAAACAATGACTTAGTCAATGCGGCCCATTACTTGCCTCAATTGCAAACGACCTATTCTGCGGTGGAGGCAACGTTAACCCAGAAACGACAAGCCTTACTCGCCCAAAGTTCGTTGTAGGCATGGCGTATCAATACAATCTCAAGTCAATACAATCTCAAGTCAATACAATCTCAAGTCAATACAATCTCCAGTCAATACAATCTCCAGTCAATACAATCTCCAGTCAATGGGTATGCGAATGGATAGGAGAGACTCTTGCTTAGCAAATCCCTGAAGAATGGTGTAAACGGATAGATCCCTCGATCGGGCAAGGAATGCGTTTCTCAATTCATGGTTGATTTTCCTAGGATCTTGGGGTATTGGTGGAAACTGTCCTTACTGCATCCAAGTCTGTGACTGCTTTTCCCATTCCCCTCTCTGATTCGTTCCATGCTAGTCTGATTCTGCTGGGGGCAGCTTGCCTCGATTACATCATTGGTGATCCATGGAATTGGCTGCATCCTGTACAGGTCATGGGCTGGGTCATTTCTCGTTATAGTCAGTTTGCCTTGGCTCGCTTAAAATCACCGATCGCCCTAAAATGCGCTGGTATTGGTCTGACAGTGCTCCTGGTGATGGGCAGTGCTGGCATCAGTTACGGCATGATTGGGCTGTTGCAAACGGTTCATCCAATTGCAAGCACGATCGTAGAATTGGTTTTATTAGCCAGTTGTTTTGCGGGAAAAAGTTTACGAGATGCCGCTCAGGATGTGTTGCAGCCATTGTTGCTAGGCGAGTTGTCAGAGTCGCGATCGCGTTTGAGTCGTTATGTGGGGCGTGATACGGAAAATCTCGATGCAACTGAAATTCTGAGAGCGGTTGTAGAAACTGTTGCAGAAAATGGAGTCGATGGGGTCATGGCTCCGTTGTTTTGGGCGATCGTGGGTTCATTTACTCCGATCGGAGCCGCACCGATGGCTCTAGGCTTCAAAGCTGCGAGTACATTAGATTCTATGGTGGGCTATATCCGTCCTCCCTATACCGATTTAGGTTGGTGTAGCGCTAAGACCGATGATTTTCTCATTTGGTTGCCCTGTCGTTTAACGGTGTTTACCCTAGGGTTGCTCTCTGGAAAACCGTGGCAAGTCTGGCAACTGTGTTGGCGAGATGGACGGCAGGATCCCAGTCCCAATTCCGGTTGGAGTGAGTGCATCTATGCAGCGGTGTTGGGGGTTCAACTCGGCGGCAACAATATCTATCAGGGACAGGTGAAGCTCAAACCGTTGCTGGGCAATCCCGATCGTCCCATTACTGCCGACGTGATCAATCAAGCCTTGCGGCTCAATCGTGTCACCTTTTTACTATGGCTGGCGATCGCAGTCCTCATCCATGGGGCCGTGCTACGAGTGGGGTAATTGGGTAGGGGTAGGAGGGTAAAAGGGTAGGAGGGTAGGGGTAGGAGGGTAAAAGGGTAGGGGTAGGAGAGTAAAAGGGTAGGAGGGTAAAAGGGTCGGAGGGTAGGGGAATGAAGAGGGGATATTATTTCTTTGCAAATCCCTTAGCCACAGCTATATATGATGCGGAAAAGGATGTAGCGGCATTAAGGCAGAAGAAACCATCGTTGATTGCATTGATAGCAGAATAGAAATCTGAATGGCAATGCATTAAGAAATTTAGCCCCACGTCATGATCAAACAAAAACCTCTTCTCCCAAGATGAGAAAAGAGGTTGGGGCAGAGGCTGCCCTTAAATTATTCCTGTGCTGATTCGTGACTGAGGTGCAGTTTTCCAGCAGACAATCTTCTCGCACAGTTGCACTATTGCCCCGTGAAGAAGGTCGCCAGCAGGACGCCACTCACCCCGATCGCAATCAGAGCATTGGTAAAGAAACGACCAATTTCAGGATTAAACCCGAGGGCTTTGTCTTCTTGACTGCCGGTGAAAAAGAGCGACCAAGCTTGGGCTGCGTTGATTTCTTGGAAGGCGTTGAATTCGGGACGGAAGACAACGGGGCCAAACAATTCGGGATTACGGAATTCTAAGTCAGTTCTCATGATTGTTACCTGTGGATTGATTGAGATGAACAGTTGATTGAGATTAAAGGTTGGTTGGAATCAAGGAGGCTACTGATAAGTGCGGAACCAGCAACCTCTTGTTTGAACCAACCTTGTTAACAATGTAACGAAGTATTGCGGGAATGTAAACATTTATTACGTCATTTCAGATTCGGATTTCCCTACAGCGCTCTACCGTAGGGAAACTTGCCTAGGCTAGATCGAACACCAGCAGCTCGGCGTCGGTTTGGCCGATCGCGTCGAGGGTTGTAACTTGTTCGATCGCAGCAGCATCGCCTGCTTGTAACAGTTCGCCATTGACTTGTACGGTGCCTCGGGCGACCTGTACCCAGAAATGCCGATCGGCAGGAATAGGTTGTTGAATCTGTTCTCCAGCCTGCAAAAGCACAGCGTAGAGGTTCATATCTTGGTGGATGGTAACAGAACCTTCTCGTCCATTCTGGGAGGCAATCAGCCGGAATTTGCTCGATCGCTCCTCTGGGGAGAAGTATTTTTGTTCGTAGCTGGGTTGCAGGTTGGTCTGTTCCGGCAGAATCCAGATTTGTAACAAATGGGTGGATTCTGCGGGGGAGGGGTTGAATTCGCTGTGGACGATGCCCGTGCCGGCGGTCATGCGTTGAACTTCGCCGGGGCGAATGATGGCTCCATTCCCCAAACTGTCTTTATGTTCCAGTGCGCCTTGGAGAACGTAGGTCACGATTTCCATATCGCGGTGGGGATGGGAGCCGAAGCCCATACCGGGGGCGATGCGGTCTTCGTTGATGACGCGCAGGCTGCGGTACTGCATGTGGGCGGGATCGTAGTAGTTGGCGAAGGAGAAGGTGTGGTAGGAGTCTAGCCAGCCGTGGTTGGCATGGCCACGATCGCGGGAACGGCGTAGGGTCAACATAGTGAATTTTCTCTGCTCAGAAAAGTACGAACTCAAACTTTCTAGTCTTTATTCTAGCAGTCACATTGTTTGTAGTCAAACAATGATCGATTCAAGAGGATTCGTAATTATCGCTTCAAATTTTGATAGGTCGATCGAGGGAAAATGGTCGAACAGGATCTCACTGGGAATCCATCACCCCGACCTATGGCTCAAGGATTTAAGATCGCTTCAATTCAACAACTGGCGGAATTGGCTATTTTTGAAGGTTTATCCCATGCTGGTCTAGAGGCGTTGCAGCCCCATACGTTGCTCCATAGCTATGCTGCGAATGAAATTGTCATGATGGAGGGCGATCGACTGTTGCCCCGGTTGTATGGGTTGGTGCAGGGGGCTTTGCGACTGACTCGGGTGGGAACTTCGGGGAAGGAGACGATTTTGCGTACGCTGCTGCCGGGGGAGACGTTTGCTGCGCCTGCGTTGGTGGGGGATGGCATGGCTCCGGCGACGGTGACGGCCACGACGGATTCCCAAGTGTTAACGATCGAACGGGAGGCGTTGTTTGAGCAAATTCGCAATACGCCGGAAATTGCGTTTAGGATGTTGGAGGTGTATAATCAGCGTTTGCAACAAATGCATCAAACGATTCATGATTTGATTTCTGAACGGGCCATTGTGCGATTGGCGAGATTGTTGCAGCAGAATTTGGATTCTGAACAACGGCTGAAGGGGGAGACGACATCGTTGACGTTTCGGTTGTCTCACCATCACATTGCTAGGAGTATTGGGATTACCTATGAGGAGTCGGTACGGCTGCTGCGGCAGATGCAGGATGTGGTGGCCTATCGGCGGGGTGGGGTGATTACGGTGCTAGATCGGGAGGCATTAAATACGATCGCGGAAGGGCAGTGGCAGGGATCGTAGAATTGACAGTGGCATTGAATCGTTGGAGTTAGTCAAAGTAAATTTCGCCTACAGACTCTGTCTCTCTATAGGCGAAACGATTGTTGCGGAATTGGAATGCGAATTAGGAGCGGCCACCGCAAGGGGTGAGGATGGTTTCAGGATATTCTGTGCCGCTGAGCATCACCTCCGTCACGGTTGCGTAAGCCTCCCGCCATGCCCCTTCCACCGCAGGCGTCCAACCTTCTGCCAAACAGATTGCAAACGCTGTGAGCAACGCACTGCCCACCATGGGGTAATGTTCCGGCAACACGCCATACTGAATGTGGCGACTGCCCAACCCCTGCAATCCCTGGGTCAAGACTTCCGGGTTCCGCAGGCTGTTCACCATAAACACGAGGGATTTAAACAACTTTTTGGCCTGTTCTGGCATGGCGGTATGGGCAAAGAGGGGCTGCACCTCGGGGTAATTGGTAAATAGCGTGCTGTAAAAGTGGGTGGTAAATTCTGCTTCCTGAGCTTGAATTTGGGCAAAACTGGATTCCAGCAACTCAATTTGTAATGTCATTGGACCCTTCCTCTTTGTAACTGAGCGAAAGTAAGGTGATGGGGATAGTTTTGCAAATGCGTTCAGATCGTTCTATGAGGTAGCTCATAGTCGATCGCGGATACTTTTCAAATTACTCGGAATACTGGAAATATTGACCTAGATCGGGTGTTCTGGCAGTCTGCGCTTACGGGTGCTGCATGATACACAAAAAAGAGTTTTTAAATACGGATTGACAGAGCCGCTATTTCTTCGTAGGGTAGTTTCTCATAGCGATCGCCGTGGACATCCTTCTTTCGCGAGACGGTTTGTACGAAGCATGGGGTCGCTGGGTTCCAAAAATTTAGGCCACTACTCGGGATTGCGCCAACAACCCCAAGTAGCTATTCCCCCTCGCTGATTCAGGCAGCAAGGCGGCTTGTTGAGGATTTTAACATCTGACCGAGCCACTCTTGTTTGTGATGTCAAACGGGGTGGCTCTAAATTTTTGGGCTTCTTAAGACCCACCCTTCGGGAAGCAAGCTACATCCCCAGCCCTTCTTCCACAAGCAGGAGAAGGGAGCAATGCAGCAGGGATGGGATTCACTACAACAAGGAGAAGCTCAATATGTGTTTTACAGGTTCTAGCGATCGGGGCGATCGTTCAGTTCAACATGGCCCACAACGGTTACAGATCCACTTAATCGGTCATCCAGAATTCATTCAAGATACGATTAATCAATTGCATGCCCATCGCATCGCAGACAGGATTCATTGGAGTCAACCTATGCCGATCGTGCATTCCGACGGCCAATTCATCAGCATACTGAGCCGCGAACGCCAGCGTTAACGGTTGAGGTGTCGTAGGTGTTCCGCAGGTTGCATGAGTCATTTTGTGGTCTGTGGACACTTCAGCTACTAGGGCGAACCTTTCTCCCCCATTAGTGTGATGCAATCGCTCGATCTGCTTTTTAGGTTATTCTGTGGGCAGCCATTTTCCGACAAAAATCCAGAAAAACTTCATCATTGGCTTAGTCTTATAGATCATCGCACCTGACTGACAATGCTATACTGGTTTCAGCAAAATCAACTCGCGGCAGGTGAACTTTGCATGAGCCTTCCCCGGTTCAAATTGTTTTTGCAAGGCGATCGTCCAACTTTTCCACCAAATCTTTGGAAGCCGTCAAAGGATGCATAAGGGCGCATAAATTATAGATCCCAGGGAAAAAGGTAAAAAGGTAATTTCGTATGGCTAATGATGTGAACCGACTTGGGTTGGAGGAGACGATTGGGGCGTTGCGGCGAGAATTGGTTGCGTCAAGCTATGCCTCCCAAGGGGAAGGATTGCGATTTGAAGTCGGAGAAGTGACGGTAGAGCTGCATGTTGAAGTGGAACGCAGTCTAGAAGCAAAAAGCGGAATTAAGTTCTGGGTGGTTGAATTGGGTGGTGGCGGTGGGGAGAAAGATAAGTCCATTCATAAAGTGAGTATCCCCCTCAAACCTGTTCGGCGGGACGGTAAGCCTGTACTAACAGGCAGTGACGAAGTTCCAGAATAGGTATAGTGCGATCACAGATGGTCAGACAGTTTGAACCAAGACGGGCATTGGAGGTGATTTATCCCAAATACGGCTCTGCTTACAGAATCGGAGGCAGGCTGGTATTAACTGCTGCCCATCTTCTAAATGAAGACGGGTCTCGATGTCGTGTCAGATCAAAACAGAGCTTTGGGGAAACAGTAGCCAAAGTTGTGTGGAAAGCCTCACAAGAGGATGTTGCCTTGATCGAACTGCCTGAGAGTATTGAACCTTATGAGGCGGTGGTATTTGGTCGGTTGCCGGAACCCACCGTGGGCGAAAAGCTTGAGTTTCAGATGTATGGTTACCCCCGATGGGGCAGGACGCAACGGGAACAAGGTGTAGCATCAGGAGGGCGACAGGTTGAAGGCATCATTTACCTGTCGGATACCTCACCAGATGGCTTGCTGGTATTAGAAACCTTGCGATCGCCCGAAAGCTCCCTAGATTCCGGTTCAGATTGGGAGGGCAATTCGGGTGCAGCAATCACCTGTGATGGCTTGGTGATCGCAGTACAACGCCAGCATCAGAATCCGAAGCGCGCTGCATCACTGGAAGCATCTCCACTCATGTCAATTTATTGTGATGAGCAATGGTGTAGGTTGCTGAGGCAACATGGTATCGACTCGAAACCTGAGACTGTGTGTCTTAAACTGCATGATGCCCACAAAGTTCCTTTTGTATTACCTCAGTTAGATATTTCAACGTTTACGGGACGAAACGAGGAACTGAGAAAACTTGAAGAATTACTGTTAACTTCGCAAAGTACAAAGGTATGTAGCATTGCCGGTTTAGCAGGGGAAGGGGGAATTGGTAAATCTGCACTTGCCTATCACTTTGCCACGATACATAAAGATGACTTTCCTGATGGTGTGATTGGTTTACGGGTAGATGGTAAGGATGTAAATACCATTGCCCGTGAGTTTGCGCGGTGTTGTGGAGGGGAAATTGATTTAGATGATAAGCGAGATGCTGCAGCCATCATGCAGGAGGTGTTTGCTCCTCGCCGGATGCTCCTAATTTTTGATAATGCCGAGGACGCTAGCATTCGAAGCTTACGTCCGGGTGGAAAGACATGCGCAGTGATTATTACGACTCGAAACCGCGCTCTATCTAACTCACTCGATATTTCTGAACAAGGTAAAATCAACCTCTCTCCACTTTCAGATCCAGATTCACTACGTTTACTGGAGAAGCTGATTGGCAAAGAGCGCGTAGCTGCTGAACCAGAAGCGGTAAGTGATCTGATTCAGCTAGCGGGTCATTTGCCCCTTGCTCTACAAATTATTGGTTCAGCATTGACATCCAACAAAGGTCGCAGTCTTACCGATTATGCTGCATCGTTAATGGAAGAACGACGACGACTGACGCGGCTAAGAATTCGAGGAGATGACCATTTCGATCTACGGGCATGTTTCTCCCTGAGTCTAAAGCAGCTTCAGTCGGAAGAAGTTAATTTCTTTGCTTGCCTGAGTGTCTGTGCTGGCGATGGGTTTTCACGCCAAACTGCATTAGCAGCAAGTGACTGTGGAGATGAGTACACTGCCCAAGACTATCTTGAGTACCTCTGTCAACTCTCACTGCTGAACTACTCGAGGGTTGATTCTTATGCTACAGCTTCCCAAGACAAGCTTGAGAAACCAGTTCCTTATCGGGAAAATTTGGGATTTCAGGTAGAAGCTGGTGAAGGAACTCCGATTGCTGACTTTAGTGCAAGAGGTGAAACGGAAGAAAATCGATTTGTTTTTCATCCACTTATTCGCTTATTTGCTCAAGATTTAGCAGTCGAGCGGAATCTCTGGGATGAAGCACAAGCTAACCATGCCTACTACTTTATTAATTTGGTAAAGTCCCACCAAGCGAGAAGGGCTTCTAATGAACGCTTGATGACTCAAAATCTCAAGGATATTGTCTTGGCTGGAGAGTGGTTACAAAACCAGAAAATTGCTGATTATCAGTTTGTCATAGGGCTTTTACCTTTTTTTCAAAAATATGGCTACTGGCAACAAGCAGTTGACTTCATGTCAGGATTTCAATTGTTGTCGCAACGTAAAGAAGATTGGAATGCTGCTGTACTGCTTTGTATTCAACACGCCAAATACTTGTCTCTACTGGGACAATGGATAAGGGCTGAGGAAGTGTTAAAGGAGATTGTAGATATTCCTGACAAAATTCAGGTTCAAGATACTGGTCTACGTTGTAGAGTAATGTGGCTCGAAGCACTCGGTAAGGTTCTTCAGCAGCAGGGAAGACTTGATGAAGCTGTGGCGGTTCTCCAGCGTTGTGTACTTATTTCTGAGCAGTTGAATGACTCAAGATATTTAGGAATCAGCTTGAATGTTCTCAGAAATGTTCTCCAACAACAGAGCCGCCTTGATGATGCCGTAATAAATCTCCAATGTAGTGTGAAATCTGCTGAACAAATTAGCAGTAAAAATAGTTTGTTAGTGTGCTTGAGCATTCTCGCAGGAGTCCTAAAAGAGCAGGAATGCTTTATCGAAGCGGCAAAATTATTTCAGCGTAGCGCCGAAATTGCTGAGCAGCTAGATAATACAAAGGAACTCTTAAACTGCTTGAACAGCTTAGGAGATATTTTATGGCTACAAGGCTATCTAGATGAAGCAGTAGAAGTTTGCAAACGTAGTGTAGAAATTGCTGAAAAGCTAGGGGACGTAAAGGAGCTAATCGTCCGTTGGCAAATTTTAGGCAAGGTACTCAATACGCAGGAGCGATTTGATGAAGCTGTAGATGCTATTTCCCAGAGTATAAAACTTATTGAATGCCTTGATGACAAAAAACAGCTATTGAAGGAATTAACAGATCTAATTAAATTATTGAAGCGTCAGAAAAAAAGTGATGAGATACTTCGTGTTTGCAAGTTGCAAGTAGAGATTGCTGAGCAATTAGGTGTTGATAAGTTACTGGTACTTCGTCTAAATGCGCTAGGTAGGGCTTTGCAGTATAAAGGGAACTTTAATGAAGCGATCGCTACTTTTCAACGCAGTATTGACCTTGCCAACTCATGTAGCAACAACAAACTATTGATAAGCAGCTTAAGTGGATTAGGTACAGTGCTTCAAAAGCAGGGAAACCTCGCTGAAGCTGTAGATGTATTTCAGCATTGTGTAGATCTGGTTATTCAATTTAATTTAAAGAAAATATTGCCTACCAATTTAATAAATTTAGGAGAAGCATTATCGCAATACGGAAAACTTGATATGGCACTGGAAAAAATCCAGTATTTTGCAGAAGCCTTTGAAGATCCAGTTGACAAAAAATCATTGGTAGATTTCTTGATTAATTGGGGGCGCAACTTACATTATCAAAACCGTAACGAAGAAGCGGTGTTTATTCTAAAGCGAGCCTCGGAGATTGTGCAGAATTTAAATGATCAACATAGCTTAGCTGAGGTGCTTAATAGCTTAGGATTGTTATTAAGACAGCAGCAGAAATGGGTTGAGGCGGAAGAGGTTTATCAACGCAGCAAAGACATCTGTGAGAATCTTGATGAGGCAGACACTTTACTCAAAGTTATCCTACATAATCTAGGTTTGGTTCTTGATAAACAGAATAAATGGGATGAAGCAGAAAAAATGCTCCGCTACAGCTACGACTTATCTGTCAAGTTAGAGGATCAACAAGGGCAAGCAAAAATCCTCAATAGTTTAGGTAAGCTACTTCAAAAGCAGGGAGAAGACAAACTTCAGCTAGCGCTTATGTATTGCCGGGCGAGTATAAAACTTGGTGAGCAAGTCAATGATCGGGGACACCTTGCAAAAGCTCATACAACAATGGGATATACCTTGCTTAAATGTGGAAAAATTGACGAGGCTATAGAAGAACTATGCCAAGGCTTTGAAATTGATGAAAGCTTGATGAATAGTTTTGGCATAATTAAAATTACTCGGCAATTAACGGATGCACTGTTAGGGGCTGGTAAACCAGAGCTAGCACTAGCCTACTGTCAGCGAGCACTTGCTATTGCTCCCAACTCTCAGGATCTTAAAGATCTGTATAATGAGCTCTCTTCATCAGAGCACAATCTAAGCCAGAATACTCTTATCCGGGGAACAATTAAATTTATTCGCCACAACACTCACAACAATACTAAATGGGGATACATCATATCTAGTGATGATGGTTTAGATATTTATTTCCGCGAAGGATTTATTGACTCAGAGTGTATATCTCAACTTAAAAAAGGTACTCTTGTGGAAGTTGACGTTAAACAAACTCCAAAAGGGTTGTGTGCAAAAGGTATTAAGATAATTCGATTTTCTAATGAAGAATAGGCTAGCATATTGCTGGCGCGTTAAGTCGTGCCTATATTCGTGAGATCGCTAGATGAACAAGACTCAACTTGATCTATTCAAAAAATCGATAAGGCGAGATCGAAGACTATCAAAAAGCAGCAGCACTCTACACCGCGATCGTGAAATCTCTTGACTGTGGCAAACGGCAGTCCGATGCTTATCCTGCCCTTCAGAACCCTACACCATCAGTCCCACCACCACCCAGGCACAGCCCCTAGGAATGACACAGAGCTGACCGTTGATGTTGTAAACTAGGTCTGGCAAATCGTGAGTCACGGCTTGGAGGATTGGGATTGACAGCGGCAGCAGAATACGAAGCAATGATTCAAGCCCTGCAATGGAAAGACTTGCGATCGCTTTGGGAAAGCATTGAAAACCGTAACACTCCAGGATGGGACTCAGGGAAAGCTTTTGAATACCTGATCCTACGAGCTTTTCAACTTGACGGAGCAGAGGTCAGGTATTCGTACAGCGTTAAATTGTTTGGGGAAGAGGTTGAACAAGTTGATGGTGTCGTTTACTGTCTAGGACTGTCTTGTCTAGTAGAATGCAAAGACTTTTCCGATAAGGTCAATGTTGACATCGCACCGATCGCCAAACTGCGTAATCAACTTTTGCGTCGTCCTGCAAGTACGCTTGGCTTAGTCTTTAGCCGAACAGGGTTTACTGATCCAGCTCGCCATCTCTCCTACTTTTCATTGCCTCAGACAATTCTGCTTTGGAGTGGAGAAGAGCTAAAATATGCTTTAGAGCGAGAATCAATCTGTGAACTGCTCCTTCTTAAATATCGTGTGTGTGTAGAAGATGGGCTACCTGACTATGATGTTAGAGAGAGGGATATTCCATGACGGCTTACATTGTATGTGAAGGGGAACATGACGCACAATTACTGAAGCGTCTTCTTCCAGAAAAATTCGTGGGCAATACTGAAGTTGTTGCGGCGGGTGGACTCTCTGCTGTCAAATCCTTAGCTCGTTCTTTGGTTGTTCGCCGCCAGTCTCCTGTTGCGATCGTAGCGGATGCTGATGCAGTAGTTTTGGATCAAGTTGAACAACGGCTTAAAGATATTGAAGAAATTGTTGGTAATATTTCTGCGAATACGCCAGTTAAAGTAGTACTAGCTGTTCCGACTCTCGAAATTATTTTTTTTCAAGATATTTCCTTGCTGTCACGCCTACTGGGATATATTCCTCCTCAAGATATATTTAGCCTAGCAGTATACCAACCTAAGCAAGTCTTAGAGAAATTGATTGCACAATCAAAGATTTTGCGGAGTCAGTCTCAATTAGTCGAGCAACTCACATATGAAGAGCTTGAAATTCTCCGCGAAGCTCCAGTTATTCAAGAGATTATTCAGTTTCTTCAGTCTGTACCAGAAACCGCAGATACTGTGTGATATAGTTTTGAAGCATAGTCGCAACATATCTCTGGAGCGTTAAATCGTGCCTATGTTCGGTGAAATCTCTTGACTGTAGCAAACGGCAGTTCAACGCTTATCCCGCCCTTCAGAACTCTCATTGGTGTATTACTGAAGCGATCGTAAAGAGTCCCGATAAGCCATCACCGCATCAAATTGTTCCTCGGGTTTGACATAGCTGGCTAGCATCTGAACATCACAATTCGGTAGTAACTCACTGCCTGCAACCTGCTCATAACCCGCTTCTCGCAAATGGTAAATCCGAAACTGCTCAGCCTCCCACACCCAAACTTCCGTAACCCCCAACCCCCGGTAGATGTCCAGCTTATCAATCAAACCACTCGTCAAAACAACCTCGATCGCCAGATCAGGAAACTCTTTCTTTTGCCCTAAGCAATAGCATTCATCCGGTTCTAGTCCACGTTGTTTCGCCATTTTCCGAAAAGTTGCTGAGCCAATGCCATGGAATCTGGTGCGAGTTTCCTGGAAATATGCTTCCATCAACATGCCAATGGTTGTTTTCAATTCTTCATGTAAAGGCGAAGTTGTCATTATTTCCAACCTTCCTTCTAAGTAGCTCAATCGCAACGCCGGAAAATCATCCCCTAGGGTTGCCAGTAGCAATTCATACTGCTGCCAACTTACACCTTCCAGCAGAAGGCGCTGTTCAGCGGGAATCGGCGCGATCGTGGGTGTCATCCATTGGACAGTCATAGCGCATCTCTAAGAGGTGCTTCTATTCTAGTTCATCGGCCACTGCCATGGATTTAGGGTTAGTAGCCGAGCTTTTGCAGGGCAGCGGCGATGGTCGATCGAACAAAACCGTTCATCTTGCCCCCGCGATCGTCTTGCCCTCGTCCCCGCGATCGTGGACTCTCTTCACGCTTGACTGTCTCAACCTAAACGCGAAGCTCCCACTTGGGCGCAAATGCTAAACTTGACCCAGAAACCTTAGGAGAGCAACAGCTGTGGCTTCTATCACCCTTGATATTCCAGACGCTCAATACCAAAAGCTACAAGACTTGGCAGCATTACATGGAATTGCGCTTGAAGTTTTATTGAAAGCCAGTTTAGAGGATTGGCTGAACTCTCAAAATAGTGAATCCATCAATGCAATGAATTATGTATTGACAAAGAACTCTGAACTGTATCGGCGTTTGGCATGATGCGTTTCTTGACATTAATCGAGGTACTAGAACTGCATCGTAGAATCATTGAGCAATCTGGTGGAGCATTCGGCATCCGAGATATAGGACTGTTAGAATCAGCGATCGCTCAACCTCGAATGTCTTTTGGTGGAGAAGATTTATACCCCAGCCTACTTGAGCAAGCAGCAGCATTAGGGTTTTCACTCATCATGAATCATCCATTTGTAGATGGGAACAAACGCATAGGTCATGCTGCGATGGAAACTTTTCTTGTCCTAAATGGCATGGAAATTAACGCCTCTGTGGATGAACAGGAGCAGGTAGTGCTGGCGATCGCATCAGGTAAAATGAGCCGTCAGGGATTTTTAGAATGGTTACAACAAAACACCATCATTCGTTAGCGACGATGAAGAAAATTTATGGTTTGCCTGTCGCCTTTGTAACAAGAGTCCCAATAGGCCATCACCGCATCAAGTTGTTCACCGAGTTTGACATAATAGCTAGCTAGCATCTGAACATCACAATTCGGTAGTAACTCACTGCCTGCAACCTGCTCATAACCCGCTTCTCGCAAATGATAAATCCGAAACTGCTCAGCCTCCCAAACCCAAACTTCCGTCACACCCAACCCCCGGTAGATGTCCAGCTTATCAATCAAACTACTCGTCAAAACAACCTCGATCGCGAGATTTAGGGTTGGTAGCCAAGTTTTGTCAGGGTAGCAGCGGCGGTCGATCGAACCTGTTCATCTTGCCCCCAGCGGTCAAGTGTGGATTCATGGAACCTTGATCGCTTCTTAGTCACCCGTTCCTGTAGAAAATCCCCGTCGATCGCCCTCAGTTTCCGCCACCGCCACCTCAAAGTGTACCCGATCGACGATCTCTCCCTGCCTCACCTCCAGCGTCCAACTCCCTGGTTGCATCTCCCAAAACAATGACTGGGTTGATGTTTTAGCAATGGGTTTTCCGTTGAGAATCCATTCGATCGGACGTTCAGGAGAACTTGAGACCTTAAATTCTAAGCGTTGTTGCTCGGAACCATCTTGCAATGATTTAATCGACCTATCTTGATTACCCACAACGACTAAAAACTGATCGTTTTCCCGTGGTGCAACAATTCGCAACTGCCGATCGGTAAATTTTGTTTGCGCCTGCTGAGCCATCCATTCGTTATATTCTGCGGGTAAATTCAGCCGCACCGCCGACTGGCCCGATCGCGAATTTCCCGATCGTGTCTCCCCCGATCGCTCGGCCACATACACCGTATCCAGAGTTTGTTCATAGGCCGCTAAGTCCTCTGGGTAAAAATATTCCTGCACGATCGTGGGACAGGCCGCCGTTGGCTTCAAGCCAGATAATGCACAAATGGGACGCTGCACTAATCCCAGCGGTTTCGGCAAGGCTTCCGGTTCCCGCCGTTCATGCAAATGCACCATAATTTGATTCCATAGCGGAGCCGCCCCCGTTACCCCCGAAATTTGCCGCATCGGTTCCCCCGTGAAATTGCCCACCCACGTCGCCACTGTATAGTCCCGACTAAACCCCACCGTCCACGTATCCCGAAAATCCGACGATGTACCCGTTTTCACCGCCGTCGGAAACGGCAAACTCAACAGCGAATTCACCCCAAACGATTTGGCCCGCGCATGGCGATCGCTCAACATATCCGTAATCAACGCCCAAGTTGCCGCCGCTTCCCGATGGTAGGCCGTTGGCTGCAGCTGGGGTGATTGCGGCACACCAGAACTGGCTACTTCTGGCGCAGACTGCTGGGGAGATTGCCGAGGTGATTGCCCTTGATTCGCCATCACTTGATAGGCATAGGCCAACTCCCATAAACTCACTTCCCCACTGCCCAGCGTCAACCCCAACCCATAGTAATTCGGTGTTTGGGTCAGGTGCCGAAAACCCAGTTGATGCAAGCGATCGAGGAACGTCGCCACCCCCAGCTTTTCCAACACCCGCACTGCTGGAATATTTAGGGAATTGGCTAAGGCAATACGAACTCGCACAGGCCCTTGAAAGGTTTCACTATAATCCGTAGGACTGTAGAGTTGCGCACCGGGAATTCCATAATAGGCCGGAGTATCTGCCAGAATTGTATTTGGCTGAATCACTCGTTTCTCCAACGCTAACTCATACAGAAACGGCTTCAGGGTTGACCCCGGTTGACGCAATGCTTGCACGCCATCATTCCGTCCCATTTCTGATGCAGCAAAGTAATCCCGAGATCCCACATAGGCCAGCACATTCCCTGTCGCATTATCCAACACGATCGCTGCCGCCTGGTGTACGTTATAGGATTGCAAGGTTTCCAGCACCTGCCGCACCTGCGCCTCCACAAATTGCTGAAGCGGTAAATCTAAGCTGGTAGAAATCTGGGCCGGATGGGTTTTAGGTAACTGCTTGGCCGCCCAAAACAGATAGTGGGGAGCCGCGATAATGCCCTGGTGCCGCGCTTGCAACGTCACCACCTCCGCCATGGCCCGATCGCGCTGTTCCGCAGTAATCACCCGATCGGCCACCAAACGATCGAGCACATAGCGTTGCCGCCGTTTGAGCCGATCCCAGTGCTCATGGGGATTGAGGCGATTGGGGTCATTGGGAATTGCTGCCAGCAACGTTGCCTGGGCCAAACTCAAATCCTGGGCTGGAATGCCGAAGTAAACCCGAGACGCTGCTTCTACGCCATAGACATTGCCCCCCATGGGCAAACGGTTGATATAACTGTGCAAAATTTCGCGCCGATTCATCCCCGCCCACAAACGCCAAGACACCCAAACTTCCTGAAGCTTACTGGCGATCGTCCGGGGTTTTGGATCGATCATGCGGGCTAGCTGCATCGTAATCGTTGACCCCCCGCTGACCACTTCACGGGCCGTAACAACCTGACCCATCGCCCGTCCCATCGCCCACCAATCCACCGCCCCATGGCTGTAAAACCGCTTATCCTCCGCCGCCACGATCGCTTGCAGGAACCAAGGCGACACCCGATCGACGGGCACCACTGCGGTATGGTCTTGGTCGCGGGTCAGCAAGGTACCCAACACCGTCCCATGGCGATCGCGAAATTCGATCGCCTGATCATCCTGGGCCAAATCCATCGCATGGATGGGAGCCAAGTAGGGCAACCCTCGGAGCAACACTAGCAATCCCACCAACCCCAGCCCAAGCTGCCAACGAGTCCAGCGCCAGCGCTGCCGAGAGGTGCCGTTGCCACCCCAGCCCATTCCCCGCGCGATCGCCCGCCCCACCCGCCTGGGTAACGCGATCAACCAACCGAACCACCGGGGTTTTGCCATAGGGAGATCTTGACTCGACTGAACTGAACTGAACTGAACTGAACTGACACTGAACTGACACTGAAAATTGCAGCAGTCCCCTTGCCACGATTCTACGATCGCGCTTTCAGGATCGACCGCATTTCATCGCATTTCGCAACGATCGCATTTCAAATTGCCCCGTTTCAAATCACGCTAACAATCCCGTCACCCGAGGATTGAAGATACCCGCTAAAATAGGGGGTTGGTATCCCCATCCAACCCGTTGGAACTGCCCGCCCGGTTCGCTCGATCGGTAAACGACCCTTGTAGCCCATGAACGGTAGCCCATGAACGCACCTGTTGACTTTCTAGATGCCTACGATGTTGTTGTTGTGGGCGCAGGCCATTCCGGCTGTGAAGCGGCACTGGCTTCAGCACGCTTAGGCTGTCGCACCCTGTTACTGACGTTGAACCTCGATCGTGTGGCATGGCAGCCCTGCAACCCAGCGATCGGCGGGCCAGCCAAGTCGCAACTGGTGCATGAAGTCGATGCCTTGGGGGGCGAAATGGGTCGCGTCGCCGATCGAACTTACCTGCAAAAACGCATCCTCAACTCCTCCCGTGGCCCTGCGGTTTGGGCCTTGCGGGCGCAGTCGGACAAGCGGGAATATGCCGCCGTCATGAAAGGCATCGTGGAAACGGAACCCAACCTCACCCTGCGGGAAGGCATGGTCACGGATTTAGTGCTGGGAGCCAATGACGACATCATCGGCGTGCAAACTTATTTCGGCGTCGCCTTTGCCTGCAAAGCGGTGATTCTGACCACGGGCACCTTCCTGGGGGGGCGCATTTGGGTGGGCGATAAATCCATGGAAGCAGGCCGAGCCGGGGAATTTGCGGCCACGGGTTTGACCGAAACGCTGAATCGCCTCGGCTTTGAAACAGGTCGTCTGAAAACGGGAACCCCGGCCCGCGTCGATCGGCGGTCGATCAACTTCGACATTCTGGAACCCCAACCGGGCGATGAAGATGTGCGGTGGTTTAGCTTTGACCCGACGGCTTGGCAGGAGCGGGAACAAGTCCCCTGCTATCTGACCCGTACCACGGCGGAAACCCATCGGATCATTCGGGAAAACCTGCACCTTTCCCCGGTCTACGGCGGTTGGGTGGATGCCAAAGGGCCGCGCTATTGCCCCAGCATTGAAGACAAAATTGTTCGCTTTGCCGACAAGGAAAGCCACCAAATTTTCCTGGAACCAGAAGGCCGTGACATTCCTGAAATTTATGTCCAAGGATTTTCCACAGGATTGCCAGAACGGTTGCAGCTAGCAATGTTGCAATCATTGCCAGGGTTAGAAAAATGTATGATGCTGCGTCCGGCCTATGCGGTGGAGTACGATTACCTTCCGGCAACACAATGCTATCCCACCTTGATGACCAAGAAAATTCAAGGGCTGTTCTGTGCCGGACAGATTAACGGAACGACGGGTTATGAAGAAGCTGCCGCCCAGGGATTTGTGGCTGGGGTGAATGCGGCGCGCTTGGTGCGGGGGGAAGATGAAGTGATTTTCCCGCGCGAAGGCAGTTACTTGGGAACGTTAATTGATGACCTCTGTACGAAGGACTTGCGGGAACCCTACCGCATGTTAACCAGTCGATCGGAGTATCGCTTAATCCTCCGATCGGACAATGCGGATCAACGTCTAACGCCGCTGGGTCGGGAGATCGGGATAATTGACGATCGCCGTTGGGAATTGTTTACGCGCAAACAGGAAAACATTGCCGCAGAAAAAGAGCGATTGCATACCACACGGGTCAAGGAACATGATGAACTCGGTCAAGCCATTGCAGCGCACACCCAACAAGCGATCAAAGGATCGATCACTCTAGCGGAACTGCTGCGCAAACCAGGGTTTCACTACGGCGATCTCGATCGCTTTAATTTAGGCAATCCTGAGCTCGATCGATCGGAAAAGGAAGGCGCAGAAATCGACATCAAGTACGCAGGCTACATCCATCGCCAGCAAACGCAGATCGAACAGATCGCCCGCCAGGAACACCGTAAGCTGCCAGCGGATCTGGACTACGCCAGCATTGCCACCCTGTCGAAAGAGGCACGGGAAAAACTGGGTAAAGTGCGGCCCTTAACGATCGGTCAAGCCTCCCGCATTGGCGGCGTCAATCCAGCGGACATTAACGCACTGTTGATCTATCTAGAAGTGCAATCCCGCCAAACCGCCGCTACGATCGCGCCTTAAATTGGATTCAGCACTTGATTCAGCAAGGTTTGGTAGGTAAGGGATTTGCAAAGAAATAATATCCCCTCTTCATTCCCCTACCCTCCGACCCTTTTACTCTCCTACCCCTACCCAATTGGGATTTGATTTATGCGCTGTTCCCTAAGGGTGGGGAATTTGAGGCGATCGTTATGCTGGCAAGAAGTCAAAGTCGATCGCCTGCTCCCAGTCATAGGGATACAATTCAGGAAACGTTGCATCGGGCCAATTGGTTTCCTGGATGGCTAAATCTCGCCCCATTTCATAGGCTTCCGCCAGGGCTTCCAGCATGTAGGGTTGGAGACTGGGATTATCCTTCAAGAGTTTATGAATTCGACGGCGCTGTTCTCGTAGGGGTGCCCGCCAACTATTGCTTCGATTTGCTGGCTGATATTGCCACTTAAGTAAATGCCCCAACAGTACCGCTAGTCGATTTTCCAACTCTTGGCGTTCCCGTCTACCCAAACTTGCAATTTCCTCAACCAAATTTTCGATATCTAATTCTGCCCAATTGCCCGATCGCAGAGCATCCACCATTTCCTGAGTCCATGCATAAAAATCCCGATCGTACAGAGGTTGCTGGGTATCTGAAGAATGGGATACAAGATTGTGAGATACCGGGGGCATAACAACTTACCTCAAGAATTCGCCCCTATCCTTGGAGTCTATCACGACCAAACAAAAGGGTGAGCCTCAGCCCACCCTAAACTAAATCTCAATCAATCCAAACAAAACAAAGTCAACTGAACTATACAGCCGCAGCAACTTGCTTCAGTTCACCTTTAGCATACTTGCGAGCGTACTCTTCTAAGCTGATTTGCTTGATTTTGCTAGCTTGGCCAGCGCACCAGAACTGCTGGTAACGATCGGCGCAAACTTTCTGCATGTACTTAATGGAAGGCTTCAAGAAGTGACGGGGGTCAAACTCGCTGGGCTTCGCCATCAACGCTTCCCGAACCGCAGCCGTGATGGCCAAACGGTTGTCGGTGTCGATGTTCACCTTACGCACACCGGACTTGATGCCCTTTTGAATTTCTTCAACAGGTACCCCGTAGGTTTCAGGAATTTCGCCACCGTGTTGGTTGATCAGCGCGATCAAATCTTCGGGAACCGAAGAAGACCCGTGCATCACCAAGTGGGTGTTGGGCAGACGACGGTGGATTTCTTCGATACGGCTGATGGCCAGAATTTCCCCAGTGGGCTTACGGGTGAACTTGTAAGCACCATGGCTAGTTCCGATCGCCACTGCCAGCGCATCTACTTGGGTTGCTTCCACGAAAGCAACTGCTTCATCGGGATCGGTCAGCAGTTGGGAATGATCCAACTTGCCTTCAAACCCGTGACCATCTTCAGCTTCGCCCATGCCGGTTTCCAACGAACCCAAGCAACCCAGTTCACCCTCAACGGATGCCCCGATCGCGTGAGCCACTTTCACCACTTCGCTGGTCACAGCCACGTTGTATTCAAAGCTTGCGGGGGTCTTAGCATCAGCTTCCAAGGACCCATCCATCATGACGCTGGTGAAGTTGTTCTTCAGCGCAGAGTAGCAAGTTGCAGGCTCGTTCCCATGATCTTGGTGCATCACGATGGGGATGTGGGGATAGGTTTCCACTGCCGCCAAGATCAGGTGGCGCAGGAAGTTCTCACCCGCATAGTTGCGCGCACCGCGAGAAGCTTGCAGGATCACGGGGCTGTCCGTTTCGTTAGCAGCCTGCATGATTGCCTGGATCTGCTCCATGTTGTTGACGTTGAATGCAGGAATGCCGTAGCCATTCTCTGCTGCGTGATCGAGCAGCAGTCGCATAGGTACGAGCGCCATAAGAGTCCTCCTGGGATATGGTCAGCGAGTTTCAGATACTTGATCCTGACAATAATCTTAAGACAAGTCTGTCCCCTGGCACAGGTCGATCGCGACGATTCTTCGGTCTAAATAGGTAAAAATCTCTATCAAATTTTCTATTTCTCTGAAAAGTTATGATAAGTAGACATTATCTGTAGGATTTTCTACCATTCCAGAGGGCTGTTCCTGAACCCATTGCACCAAGAGGGGAAAAAAGGCTTGAAAATCTTCTTCCAGGGCTGGGTAATGGCTCTGGAGTTCCCCGATCGCTTGGGCGAGGGGCGTTTCCCGCTTAAACCGTCGAGCAATGCGCCGCAGGGTGAGATCGACTCCGGCCAAATCGCGGTAGGAGTAGAGCCAGTCTTGATCCACCATCACCGGCACCGCCCGTTGCAAGAGCGGCGGCAAGATGGCTTGATGGGTCAACAGAACGCCATAGGCCCGATCGATAAACTCCCGTAGACTTTCCTGGGAATAGTCTGCCCAATGCTTCGACAAAAAATGGTCGTACAGCACATCGAGCATGATGCCTGCAAAGCGCCGGAATTTGGGTTGAATGCGCTGTTTACTCCGCCGCACGATCGCATGGGTATCGGTAAAGATATCCACCTGTTGATGCAGGGTCATACCTTGGCGAATGGCAAGGCTGTACTGCGTTTCACACAACCCCTTACGAAAATCTCCCAGCAGATTGCCAATCATCGATTCTGGGGATCCATCGGAGAGGTGTAAATGGGCTAGATAATTCACCAACTCAACTCCTCGATCGTTCCCTCGTTTATAACCGGATTTCTTCGATCGGCTACAAGCGTCCCAACTCTCTACCTCGGCAAGGAGCGTGAATCGCTTTAGGGATTTGCCAAGAAATAATATCTCCGACGCATGCCCTTCCCTCCCTACCCATTGACTCTCCTACCCCTATGCCCTTGGAACTTTATTGATACACTGTTCCCTTATCGCAAATAGGCCGTTCCAGTTTTATCCGTGTGAATTTGCAGGCTTTCCGTAGACTCCTGTTTCAAAATCATCAAAGCCCGTTGCACCAACACCTCGGAACCTTTGACAATCACCAGATACTTGCCTGCATCCATCTGACTCCGGTAGGGCAAGGCATCCCCCGTTTTGGAAAATAACCCGGCACTGCCCCCCATAAATAGGCTCCCCGTGAATCCCCCAAAGGCTCCCAACAGTCCCCCCAAGATCACGTTCCCCACTTCGCCCGCCCAGGGAAACGTGTTGAGTTGAGTCGATAGGTTAAACCCAATACCGCCGACGAAGCCAAAGGGCACCATCCATAGGGCAGACCACCTCACCCGGCTCCAGGCTTGGGCTTTGGGATTGGCAAGGCCAAATTCTTCTGCGGTTTTGTGGCCTTGACCGATAATCGCCCGATTGATCGTTGGCACTTTCCCCGCCTGCAAGGCAGCATCGGCGGCCTCCGCTAGTTTCCGATCGCGTACAACAGCTACTAAATAATTCATTGCAACGTCCCCCCAACACCATTGGCCAACCATTTCCTAGGGTAAAGCGTGCAGGTACCCTTGACTAGCTGACCTCAGAAAACGGCTGAGTACGCTGCACGGGGTATCCCTGAATATTGGATTGTGGATCCCGAGCGGGCTGTTGTTTCGATCGGGACGTTGATGGACAATGCTTACCAGTTTCAACTGTTTGAGGGTAATTCAGCGATCGTCTCTCCCACCTTTCCAACGTTAAAAGTAGCCGCAGCGCAAGTGCTGCACGCTGGGAGAAACGGTAACGGTTTCAGGGAACCACCGGGAAGGGCGGTAGAATAGACTCTGCTTTGTGGATCAGTTGTTTCGATCCACGCCACTAGAGGACGCTACTCAGAATTTATGCTGCCACGTGAGGATTTGCTCAAAGGGGTCGAGAACCGTGAAACCATTGCCCAAGTGATCGATCGGGCAGAACAGGCCATCAAAACCTGGGAAGTGGTGCAGACCGATTTTCTAGCCCCTCCAGAATTGGCAGAAGTCCAACAAATTTTCAGCCGCTTAACGGATATTCATTTCCTTCCCTGGGGCGGTTATCCCCAAGCTGAACGGCAACGGGTGGCGATCGCCCGATCGGAGATTCCTTTAGACCAAGACACGCAGGTGGAACTCACCGCCTTGGAAATTGCCGGAAATTTTCTCTTTGACACTGCTACTCACCGTGACTTTTTGGGCGCGCTGCTGGGGACAGGGATTGTCCGGGATAAGGTGGGCGACATTATTGTTTTTGGTGAGCGCGGTGCCCAGGCGATCGTCGTTCCAGAGCTGGTAGATTTTTTGACCCTGAACTTGACCCAGGTGCGATCGGTGCCAGTGAAAACCCGATCGATTCCCTTAACTGAACTGAAAATTCGCGAACCGAAAAAGAAAGAACTGACCACCGTAGAAGCCTCCATGCGCCTCGATGCGATCGCCTCTGCTGGCTTTGGCATGTCCCGGAGCAAAATGGCGGACTTGATTACGTCGGGAGATGTGCGCGTCAATTGGAAAGAAATTAGCTCGACCAGTCATCCCCTTAAACCTGGTGATTTAATTGCTGTACGGGGAAAGGGGCGTGTAGAAGTCGGCGAAGTGGCCATCACGAAAAAAGATCGCTACCGGGTACAGTTGACTCGGTTTATGTAAAGCAGCAAACCTATGTCCAACTATGTAACAAATCAAACAAATAAATTGAGGTAATTACTGAGATTGATGTCGAGAGAGTCGGGCTTCACCCACCCCTCCTCTTTCAGATCTCAAACCCTAGTCTTCCAAGTGTTTAGTGATTACCCGGTCTTTCTACTTTCAGGCGGTTCAATGGAAAACAAAAAAATATCCTGAAAGAAGTTTGTATCGTTCGTAACCTTAAAGTAAAACAGTGTGATGGGGAGATCCCCTTGGACAACCCAGCGTCTCGCTGATTTTCTCGAAAGTCCCTTGGGTACAATTTGCCAAGGGACTTCTTCTGGAGTCTAGATGCATCCCATCGGAATCACGATTTATCTCGGGGGCATCTGTCTAGGTTGTATTTTTTTAATAAGTTGTATTGTTTGCAGTTCGTTAAATGCCTTACTAAATCCACTATGCCTCGAATCTTGCTAGTTGAAGATAATGAAATGAACCGAGAAATGTTGTCTCGGCGCTTGCTTCGACGTGGATTTGAGGTGCTTACCGCAGTGGACGGCAAGATGGGTGTCACTAAGGCGATGGAGGAGCAACCTGATCTGATTTTGATGGACATGAGTTTGCCCATTCTGGATGGGTGGGCAGCGACCCGACAAATCAAAAATCATCCTGATACCCAACAAATTCCTGTAATTGCATTAACCGCCCATGCCATGGTGGGAGATCGGGAGCGATGTCTAGAGGCCGGCTGCGACGAGTACGACACCAAACCGATCGACTTTTCTCGCTTGCTTTCCAAAATTAGTACTTTTCTCGGGAACGATTTGGTGCTATGAAGTTTCTCCGCCTCTCTTTAAACTCCCCCAACCTAAGTCTGCGCCGCAAAACCCTAGGCATGCTGGGGATCACGCTGGTGGGTCTCAATCTCACCCTGTTTTTAATTTTTTCGAGCTTTTTATTGCGCAATGCTAAGCACACCGATCGGCAGCAAGCCCAGCATGATATTGAATTAGCCAGTCAATTTGTGGATCACACGTTGGAGGAGTTAAGCAGGCGGTTTAGCGATTGGTCATCTTGGGATGATACCTATAACTACATGCAAACCCGCGATCCAGGATTTATTGAATCGAATCTGATTGACTCGCAATTAGCGTTATTGGATGTTAATCTCATTGCTTTTTTTAATAATTCTGGAGAGTTAGTATTTGGGGTCACCTATGATCCCCAAAAAGGCTTGTCTGAGCCTATTCCAGCAGAAATTTTGAAAACCTTAACTCCCAATAGTCCAATTCTTAAGAACCAATCTTCTCAAAACTTGACTGGCTTGATTCAATCACCGCAGGGCGCGATGCTGCTAGCTTCTCGTCCCATTCTCAATAGCAAACGCCAAGGCCCGGTGCGGGGCCGCATGGTGATTGGACAGTATTTCCACAAAAGCCATTTTCCTGAATATGCAGAAATTTTACGCCTACCCCTGAAGTCAGAGTCCCTTCTGAATGGCCAAATCCCTCAGGAGATTCAGCCCATTCAGCTCCAACCACAGACTCCTATTGCATTTCAGGTGCATGAGGAAAATTCACAGGCTATCCATGCCCATGCTATTTTGAAGGACTTTTTTGGCAGTCCTGTTCTAGCCTTAACCCTTGATAATCCCCGATCGGCCTATCAACAAAGTTGGCAGATGCTCTATTCGCTCATGGGACTCAGTATTGCCGTGGGCCTAGTATTTGGCGGGATGACGGTTTTAAATTTAGAAGGCTTGGTACTGGCTCGTCTCAGTCGCCTGAACAAGGAAGTCCAGCAGATCAGTCAATTACGACGGTTAGATCAACGGGTGAGTGATCTAGGAACCGATGAACTGGGTAATCTCAGTCAAACGCTGAATCGGATGTTAAATGCCTTAGAGCAATATGAGCAGGAACAGCATCAAGCCGCAGCAGATATTTTGCAAGCCAAGGAAGAAGCAGAAACTGCAAGCCGTGCTAAGAGCCAGTTTCTAGCAAATATGAGCCATGAACTGCGCACACCGATGAATGCCATCATTGGTTTTAGTGAAATGCTCATGGAAGATGCTGCCCAAAATCACAATGCTGAGCTTTTTCAAGATCTCGAAACCATCCATAATTCCGGCAATCATTTGCTGGGGTTAATCAATGACATTCTTGATATTTCTAAAATTGAAGCAGGCAAGATGGATCTCTATCTAGAGAAGTTTCCAGTCCTGACCCTGGTTCAATCAGTGGTTGAGACGATTCAACCATTACTGCAACAGAATCACAATACCCTCGTAACTCATCTTGCACCTAATCTTGGCGAAATGAATGCCGATACTATGAAAGTGCGGCAGATACTCTACAACCTATTGAGTAACGCTTGTAAGTTTACTCACAATGGCACGATCGGTCTTACGGTTGAACCCTTGTCCGAATCTAAAAATCTCTGCTTTCGAGTGACTGATTCTGGCATAGGCATGTCAGATGCACAAATTGAACAACTTTTTCAAGCATTTTCTCAAGCGGATGCTTCGACAACTCGGAAATATGGTGGAACGGGCTTAGGATTGGCTATCACCCAACACTTCTGTACTATGATGGGCGGCTCAATTACGGTTGAAAGTACCTTGGATGAAGGATCAACCTTTACCGTCCTGTTGCCCCAGCAGGTATCCCCAGTAGAAATCGGATCACCCCGATTCAGTTCATTGCCCCGACCTCAGTTCAAAGCTCAGAATCTACCGCTTTTATTGGCGATCGATGACGACCCCACATTCCATGAATTAATTCGTCGCCAACTAGCGGACTACCCCTTGCAAATTATCAGTGCCATGACCGCGAAGGAAGGGATTGAGATTGCCAAAACCCTTCAGCCGCAAGTAATCACGTTGGATGTGATGATGCCGAACCAAGATGGCTGGTCTGTTTTGATGACTTTAAAGCAGGATCCAGAGTTGTCTAAAATCCCAGTCATCATGACCACGATCGTCGAAAATATTCGCTTAGGGTATTCCCTAGGGGCCACGGATTACCTGCTCAAGCCCATTAGCCGCGAACGGTTACAATCCGCTTTAGAAAAACATTGCAATCCCGACAACCCAGACTTTCTCAAAGTCATAAATCCTGACCAAATCAGTGAAGAAATTCGTGATTTGCTGTTTGGTTAAGTGGGATTGAATGGCGCAATTTGAGCTGCCATTGGATTGAGCTACTGGATTAAGCCACTGGAGCCATGATCGCACGTTGATTGAGTCGAGCCCATTTCCCAAGGGGCCGATGAGATGCAAGTCCCTGAACCGAGTTGCCAAAGTCTGTAGAACAGGCTGCTTGACTGACAAAACTAGAAAGCCGGAATGTGCTTGAGGACAGTGAATTCACGCTGCAAGGATTGTTCCGATTGACGGTATGAAGCCATAGTGGGTTCAGGGTCTGGAGC